>JBEBHM010000271.1:0-10363 GCA_040080875.1 Pirellula sp. | reverse complement strand
CTCTTGACAAGACGGCATTGCTTGTTGAATCGACGGACGCGATCGTCAACGCCAAGTCGGCAATTGAGGTTGGCCTCAAATTGCGTCAGAAAAGACTTGAAGAATCGCGGGCAGAGCTTGCCTTAGTCGACCAGGAACTTTCGGTGCAGACGTCCGCTCTTGCGCAGCAAGCCGCCAACGTCAGCTCGGTGGAGCGAGCCATGTCCGAAGCTACACAGGCTTTGGAATTCGCAAAGAGTTTGGTTGCGCAGGAGGAGTTGTCTATTCAGAAATGCTACGAGACGTGTAACTCGGCCATGCAACTCGTGCTTGAAGATCGGCAGCGGGAGTTTGTTGTTGTTCCGTTTCGAAGCCTCTCTCCGGAACAGCTTGGATGGAGCGTGCTTCAAGCCACCAAGGTATTGGAAAACTACGTAGCCACCGATCTCGCTGCGATCGACAAGGAATCCCCTTTGCCTGCGGATGCCACCCAGGAGCTGCTCCGAGCCAGACATACCAAAGCCACGCGACAAGCCCTCGACAAGCTACGTGGTAATGTGGACGTTTTCTCCAATCTGTATGCCTCAGGTGTTGGACAGTCCAGCGACGAGTTCTTCGCATCTCCGGATCAGGCGTTGTTTATGTCCAACGGCGGTTCTGTTTTCGCTTGGTCTGTGGCGAGCGGTACGAACGTGACAGGACTTGTGGCGCAACAATCCGATACAATGGAGGCTGCTCGAGTCATGGTCCGCTCGCTTTTGTCGCGTGAACCAACGTTACAAGAGCAACAATGGATTGCCGAGCAATTGACGAAAGCCACCGACAAGAAGAGTCAAATTGCTCAGGAATTGGTGTGGGGAATGTTAACCAGTTCTGAGTTTCGAGTTTACCCGTAGTGCCTTGGATTAGGAGAAGATTCGTATGAGCGTTGCACATTACGCATGCGGTTCCAGAGAACATGGCCTAAGCCGTCGAAGATTTTTGCAACAATCGTGTTCCACTGCCGTTGTGGGAGGCTCGGTGGTTGGGGGGCTCGGGAACTTGACATCAGGCGTTGCAGCGGAGCAATTGCGGGCTCAGGACATGCGCGTCGTAGTCTTTAATATGCACGGCGGATTGAGCCAATTGGAAAGCTGGGATCCCAAGCCGGGAACTACGACGGGTGGGCCATGCCGGGCCATTCCGACGTCGGTACCGGGCATTCATATCAGCGATCTATTGCCGTTGACTGCCCAGCAGATGCATCATTTGTGTTTGCTGCGGGGAGTCAACACATCCGAAGACGATCATGGAAAGGGAGCCTACATGATGTTGACCGGGCGAAGGCAGACGGCTGCAGCCGACTATCCTCAGATCGGCGCGGTAGCAGCCCGGATGCTCACCGACGAGAACCGAGGATTGCCAGGTCATATTGTCGTAACGCCGGGCGGTGGTGGTGGCAAGGGGAACGAGGCAGCATACCTTGGGCCCAAGTACTCGAGCATTTCTTTGGGCGGAGAAAAGCCACCTCAACACACCACGAAGCCAGATGGGGTTTCGGACGAGGCCGAAGCCAGACGACACGAGTTTCGTCGAAGGCTCAATCAGGAATTTCTAACGCGGCGCCGAACTGCCATCACGGATGCATACACTCACAGCTATGAGCAGGCGCTTAAGCTGATGGAACAACGTGATGTCTTTGACATTTCCAAGGAACCCTCCAAGGAACATGAACGCTATGGAAAACATGATCTTGGGCGTCAGTGTTTGATGGCCCGTCGACTGGTGGAACATGGCGTCTCGTTCATCCAGGTTACCCATTCGAACTACGATACTCACAACGACAATTTCAATTTCCATATCGAGCAGATGGGAGAATTCGACCGTGCATTCTCCACTTTCGTTGCGGACATCGCAGACCGCGGCTTGATGGACAAGACGCTGATCGTAGTCATGAGCGAGTTTGGACGAACCCCAAACATCAATCTGTATTACGGTCGCGATCACTGGTCCAAAGCGTGGACGATTGTGATGGCCGGTGCCAAAGTTGCACGGGGAGCAGTCTACGGAAAGACCAACGAGCTGGGGACTGAAGTGGTGGATGGCCAAGTCGATCATGGGGACTTGTTCCACACATACTTGCGGGCCGTCGGCGTGGATTCCTCGCAATCGCTTGCGGTCGATGGGCGTGAGTTGCCGATCGCTGATCCCGCAGCGAAGCCCGTTTGGAAGATCTTGACTTAACGTGAATACTCCCACGGACATTACCAAAACGCATGTGGTGCATCAGTGGAAATACGATCGTCCTCTCATCGCATGTCGAATCGCACCTGAAGGCCAGCAAGTTGCGACCAGCTCGGAAGATTCCTCGCTTCAGCTATGGAGTATTCCAAGCGGTGAGAAGACGGTGCTCAAGGGGCATGAGAGCTGGGTGCATGCATTGCGTTATACGTTGGACGGCCAACGACTTGTTTCGGGAGGTTGTGATGGAGCGCTGATTTGGTGGACCGTAAAAACGGAACCACCGTCGCTCATTCGCAAAGTAGACGCGCATGCTGGATGGATTCGCGCGGTCGAAATCTCGCCCGACGGAAGGACTCTTGTGTCCGTGGGCAATGACAAGCTCATTAAACTTTGGAATGCCGAATCCGGCGAAAAGATCGCGGAATGGGGAGGACACGAGCGGCATATCTATAGTGCTGAGTTTCACCCCAACGGCAAGCAACTCATGACCGGAGATTTGTTAGGAAAGATTCATGTTTGGAATTTGCTCGATCAGAATCTTGAGCGAACGATCGAAGCAACTCCACTTTATGCGGAAAACAAGGGGCAGCTTGCTGAGTTCGGTGGTGTGCGAACGATGGCGTACGATGCAAAGCGAAATGAATTGATTGCCGGAGGAACGCACAAGGCCACCAACCCATTTGGCGCCGTCCATGAACCACTTATTTTGCGATTCGGCTGGGACGATGGTGTTATCAAGAAGTCGCATGCGTGTGAGGGGATACCGGGCGGGATGATTTGGAGAGTGCAATGGCTTGCAGATGGAACAGCTGTTGGCGTTTCTGGCGGTTCGACAGGCGGGTTGCTACTTTTTTTCAATGATGCAGCGGAAAAAGAAATCCATCGGTTCAAGCTACCTTCATTGGCTCGCGACATGGACATTCATTTGGCCAGCAATCAGGTGGCTTCGGCGCATTTCGATGCTCACTTGCGTATTTCGCTGATGCAAGAAAAGGCTACGTAGCTGCATATCTCCGAGACGCAGGTATTCGACAACCACCAAGATTCGCTGCGCTGATTCCTTTACCAGCTGTACCGCTGGATCGAAAAATAAATCCATCGGGGGAGATGGCTTCAATCGCCTTTACGTCCGCCTCGGAGATGCGGACCTACGTAGCTATACCGCGGGGTCAAAAGATAAATCCAACGGTTCGGTCGTTCTGGTTGTGTTGGTTTTGCAGGCAAAATAGTTCGGGTATGGATGTTCGATGTGGTGGTGCGACGGGCGAATTCGATACCAAATCGACGTGGGATTGCGTAAAATGGGAAGATCAGGCAGAGACTATGGCCTCACTTTTCTCCTATCCTCATTTCCCATTGGGCCCGGCTGACCGAGTGTTTTTTCCGCAGCGAATTCGATTGGTCTCGCTGGAGGATGTTCCTCGATCGTTTCTGCATGCCATGAATTGCGCCTTGTGGCTGGCGGTGTTGCTGGCTGCCCTTTCTCGATCAAGCGTTTCGAACGCCCAAGAGCCGAACCCGCCTCGGCTTGTCGTTCCCGACAAGATGCCCGATGTTCTGTCGCCTGGCATTCGCCCTGACGCCATTTTCATGCGAAATAACAGTGGTGAATACATCTTAGTCCCGCAGTCCAAGTACGAAGAGTTTGAGCAGTTCTTGCGCCGAGAGATGGATGAACCGGCTGATGCATCCTTGTCAGAGTCCTTGGATCAACTCCAGATAACCATTTCTGTCGAGAATCAAATTGCGAAACTTCGAGTGGAGGCAAGCGTAAAACTCTCGGAAGCGAACAAACGTTGGCTCCGTATTCCCATCGGCATGGGGCTGGTTCAGTTAATCCCATCGGTCCGCGCCAATGAAAGCGAGCCAGTATTTCCGCCACTGCGAGTCGAGAGTGAAACGGGGGGGTATTATTGGCGAGTATCTCCCGGTTCGGAAACCCAACGGCAACTGGATTTTGAAGCGGTGTGCAATATCGTAACCACTTCTCAAGGACAAAGTTTGCGATTGGATTTGCCCCCTGTTCCAACGATCATCAAACTGCAATTGCCTATGGGACCATGGGATTTGAATGTGGTTCGAACTGGTTCCGAAGTTGTAGAGCCGTTTCGTGAGTCCAATTCCTTAGCGGTCGGAGTCGTAAGGACATTGGGTGGTCCCATTTCCTTGAACTGGCACAAGACTTCCATCGCCGATCAAATCCAGGCCATCGAAGTCGAGAGCAAGACGACATACGTCGCATTGAATGAAGCTGGCCTCTTTCGATCGGCTTCGAGTCTGACGATTCGGGGACCAAAATCTCTTGGTGGAAGGTTGTTTTTGGCGACACTCCCCAAAGGGAGTCAATGGCGTGAACCAACGGCCTCGCTGATACCTTTTCAAGGATATCGTGTTACCAAGTCCGAAACGTCGGCGCCAGACGAAACAGTACTTCGCGTTGAGTTCGAAGAATCGGTATCGCGCACCGAAGCCGAGGTCGGTATCGAGTGGCAATCGACCATGAGTGTCGATTCTCACTCAACATCGTTTGCGGTTCCAGTCATTGAAGGGGTGCAGCGGCATGTTGGCAATCTTGATTTATCGTTGCCTCGCAACTTAAAGCTGCATTGGGATCCGCAACCTGGAATCGAGTTTTTGAAACACACGAACGATGGAGGCGACTCGATAGGCTATAGCTTTCGATTTCTTCAACAATTGAATCCGCTCGTCGCACGCTGGAGTACGGGGGACAACGCGGCTAGGCTCAAAGGAACGTATCAAGTAGTTTATGACGAGTCCAGTCTAGTGTTGACCGGAAGTATCGATATCGTCGACGATATTCGATCCTTTCCATTTTTGCAGTTGGACGTTCCAGATTGGACAGTCGAACGAATACAGGTGTTTCCTTCGGGCAGGTTGTTGGACTTGGTGATTGATCGCAATCGTGAATCGAACACCATCAGCACCGACAGCAGCAAACGCAAATGGACCTCCATTCCGCTTAGCCTGAGTGACTTGTCAACACCGTTTTCGGCACCAAGTCCGAACCCTAATTCCAACCCGTCCGATCAGAACGCGGCAAACATCGAAGCCTCGCTGTCAAACCCCAACGACCTAGCAAGAGATGGGGCTCGTCAAAATGCACCTCGAAGCATTTCATTCTTGCTATCGCGTCCGGCGGGAAATTCCGCGCCGTCCAACATTGTGGAAAAATTCCGCTTTGAATTGCCCATGCTCTCTTGGATCGACCGAGATTCGCAGATGAGAACATCCATTTGCGCTCAAGGCGAGCTCTTTGTCCAGTCATCAACGTCAATCTTGCAACGCTCCACGGACTCTCCTTCAAAGACAATTCTGCCGACGTCAGATATTATTTCGTTGTCCGAGTCGCAGACGACGGATCGAGAAACCAGCAGCGTTTGGCGTTCGAAACTCAAGTACCGCGTCCTTTCTTCATCCGACTTGGCAGAGTGGGTCGGTTCGGCTCAACCGGCTAGCGTTTTCGTCAAAGCGCAAGCAAGCGCAGTCATTTCCGTGGCGGGAGAATGGGCAGAACTAACGCAAGACTGGAAACTCAACGCGCAAGGTCGGATTCCGCACACGCTGCGCATGGCACTTCCTAAGGACTGGGGCGTGGAACTCAAGCAAAACGCGGATGCGATGAAGGTTACTATCGATGGCAACGCGGTAGCGGTATCGGTATTGGACACATCCGAGCAAACGACCTACATGAATCTGTCCCAGGAGATCCGACCGAGATTCAGTTTGGTCAAGCTCACACTGCCGAAAGAGGTAGTCCAGGCCATCGGCAACGCCAGCGAGCGGACTCTGACGATACGAAAGCGATGGAGTATTCCACAGGACAGCTCGTACCCTCTCACGTTCGATTGGGTGCTTCCGATACTGTACCCAGACGCATCCGAAGATTCTGTCTTCACCGAGCGATTCGCCGGAGAGATTCGATTTGAACCCAATGCGAGGTGTGTGCTCAAGCTCCCAACGGAAATTGTCGGCAGACCTGCAGTTGCGAACACGCGATCGCCCATACCATTCGATTGCACGCTACAAGACCCTCGTTTGGTGGGCGACATGTATTTGCGGCGCGAAGTTCCCGATGCGAGTATTGTCGTGGAAACAGCGTGGTTGCAGTCGATGATGAATGCCGTCGAGCAACGTGAAAGGCTCGTCATTCGCTTCAATACTCGTGCCGATTCTGTTTCCTTGATCCTGCCTGCGGATCGGATCGCTGACAGCAAAGTGATCTTGAACGGTCGCAAGGCGATCACTGTTCCGCATCCTTCCTCCATTGGGCGAATCGATGTTTCGCTCGATGAGGCTACAGCAGATTCGAGTATCGAAGATGAAAGAACTTATATCTTGGAGTTGTTCACATGGCCGAATCCTAGGAAGCAATGGGTCAAGAGTCTCGGGGCCGATCTACCTCAAATACTGAACTGCAGTCAACACTTTCCTCTAATTTGGCAGATCATTACTCCTTTGACCGATCACTTGATCGGCACATCCTCCAGCCTTGCGCCAGGTTACCGTTGGCGGTGGAAGGATCTTTGGCTAGAACGACATAGCGAATGGACTCAATCGAAATTGGAACGGCAGTTGGGTGCTACGGAACAACCACTGATTTCACAGCAAACCAATGATTACGTGTTGTTTGCGATGGACCAGCGAACACCCATGCGTGTATGGCTGGCACCTCGGTACCTGTTGTGGGTTCCGGTTGCGTTGTTTTTGTTGGTTGCGTCGTTTTCTCTGGTGGAGTTTAGGTGGATTCAAAAACCTTGGGTTGTGATCGTCCTGATGCTTGTCAGTCTCGCGTTCTCGCAATGGGCCTGGGACTTGTCGATCGCGCTGGGGCAATGCCTAATCGCATCGGTGGGAATTGCGCTGACTTACTTGGCCCTGAAGTGGGTGTTGGACCGCAGGTCGCGTCGACGCAGCGTGTTCGCAGCAAGGCCAAACGTTTTGCCGACACTAGGTGCAAGTAGGTCTGGGGGGGCCACGGGTTCCTCGATCACGTCGGCCAAAGCGATGGGTGTGCCAACCGTTGTCCCGGCCGAACCTTTTGTAGAAAGCGCTAACGCTCGAATTTCTAATTTAGAGTCTCCCTCCACGGCCAGCATTGGTCATTCAGGTGAGGTTCCGTAATGCAAACTTGGAAAGGTGGCTCCTTTTTTTTGTTCATTGCGTCTCTCGCGCTTGTGTTTACTCCCTACTCGCAGAGGGCGAGCGGAGCGCCACAGGACGAGTCCAGGGGGTCAGTCCCCTATCGCCGTGTATTCATTCCACAAGCGGATCTCAGTTCTATTCGACTCGAGGGATACACTCCCATCGCGGTCAGTGAGCTTGAAGACTCGCTCAAGAAGATTGCAGATGGCAAGCTAGACATTTCTTTTTCAAACGGCCCGATGGAGAATGAAAGCAGCCGATTGGTTGCTGCACATTATGTTGCCAAGCTCGTGGGCGCCGATCTGGTTTCCGAGCGTTCTCGTTTCGCTATGTCGCGACCTATCCGATCGGGAGAACGGCTCACCGTCCAACCCTGGTCGTCAGCGGTCCATGCCAGAAACTGGCCAACGTCGTCCAACACGACACCATGGACGTTCGATGTGCAGGGATTGCCCCGAGTACCGGTCGTTCGAACGGAGCAGGACCGTTGGATGACAGATCCAATGAATGCAAAGGGCGAAGTGGTTCAATGGTTTGGATGGTCAGCCCGATCCAAAGCAAATAGCCAGCCCAACAAACTCGCTTTTTCTCTGGATGTTCCACGATGTACGGATAGCTGTCTCGTATTGATTCTGCCTCCCCGAGCAACGGTTCATGACTCGGCGACCGTTGCGCGTCGTCTTGAAAACTGGGGGGACGCGACGGCGCGGATTGGACAGTGGCCTGAATCCACTCGCGACCCAGGAAACTTCACACCGACTGCCAATGCTGCAGAGTCGATATGGTTGATCGAATTGGGTGGCGTGCGGAATGCGTCGTTTGCCATATCATTGGGTGAGACGGAACGAGGCCTCGATTTCGCTGGCAACGACGACGCGTTTCGATATACGCAGATGATTCGGTCGCAACGGCTTGATCATTTCTTCGATGGCCATGAGGTCCGGACTGTATGCCAAGCCGAGCTATTCATCAGCCACAAGAATCCATTGCCCGTCCGAATGAAACCGGCACCTGGTTCGCGACTTCGCAAATTAAGCGTCAATGGTGCGAACATCGAATGGGAAGGCCAAAAGGACTGGATTCAGTGGCTTCCGTCAACCACATCGGACAAGTCGGCCTCCGAGCCCGTCGTGATTGGCGCTGCTTCGGCACCAAACCTGATCAATGTTTATGCCGAGTTTGTAACTCCTGTACAAGTTACATCCGCGAGCCGATTGGAGTCGCCACGAATTGCGTTCGATCGTGCGTACGTCATGTCGGGACGGACTGCGTTGCATACCAATTCGCCGTGGCGTTTTAATGCGGTCGCATGTCCGCAATCGCATTTCACCGATTCTTCATTCGGTGGCAGAGATGCCTATGCGAACGATATTGATCTCTCATGGCACGGTCAGCCTCCCGAATGCACGGTTGCAATCGAGCAGGAGACCATGGTTCGCAAATGCGAGTTGTTTTCACGCATCCTGGTCGAGAACCAGTCGGTTACAGCCATGGTTCGCGCCAGGCTTCATTTTCTTGATCAAGACACTTCTCAGGCGGCATTGAAACTTGGTGCAGGATGGAAATTGCGTTCCGTCGAGGCCGTCAATCGGGCTGATCCAATTGTTGTGGACACGAGCGCTCATGGCGAATTCCAACAATTGAATTGGGGGCGAATTGTGCGAAGCCGAGTTGCGGAAGTTGATTTGCAGCTCGTAATGGATGCACCTCTTTCTAGCGAGCCGCCCATAGGCCGACAGGTCGATCCGATCAATATTCTGCAAGTCCATGAATTTGAGCAAACCCACACGTTCGCAGTCGAAGATTCTGGTACCTTTCGGCTCGACATGAATGAGAGCCTGTTGGAGCGCATGGTACCAGAGGACTCGATTCCAGACTGGCAACGTCGCATGTTGCCAAGAAACAGCAAACCTTTTGTTTTCCGATACCCATTTGTATCAATAGAACATCCGCGCGCTGTCGAAGACTTGAAATTGAATTGGGTCGAAAAACCCGATTTTCACAATGCAACAATCGCAACCTTGCTCAAGGCGGATTCGACATCGACGATCCTCGTGCAGCATGAGTTTCGACTGCAACTAGCAGAAAATCGAGATCGCCTGCTGGAGATCCGACTCCCTTACGAAAGTGTCCGTTGGACCAAGTTGGTAGATAACCACTGGGTATCGCTGAACCCGACCGAGAATCCAATCAGGAATGTTGACGCCGATGCATTTTGGTGGCGATTCCGCGTCGATGACCCTAGTGCTGTGGTAGCGATTCGAGCTACGCTGCTGATACATCAATCAGACCAAGAACGAGTTAAGCTGCTACTTCCCAAGTTGAGCAACACACGTGTCACCGGTTACGCAGTGAAGTGTCCTAGTCGAACGTGTCTGGTTCACAGCCCTTCGGTTCAGGATCAATGGATCGTTGACGAGGACGGTTTCGAGTCTCTTCAGATCCATGCGCCCAATGCAATGAACGAATTGCAAGTATCGATCGTCCCTAACTCGAATCAAGAATGGAGAAGCTGGAATAGCGAATTGCATGTCGCGGTCGATCTCAACGGGGGCCAAAAGTGTTGCCTCGTTTTGAATACTCAACAAATAACTCGAATGCCGCGCCTCGTGATCGAATTAGAGAGCGGATGGGAACCGGTCCAAGTTCGTGCACGAACCAATCGAGGTGTTAAGCCCTTTCCCTGGGAATTGGATGGTCAACGATTGATCCTAGGGTCATCCGACGAAACTATTCCATCGGAATCGAAGAATGACCAAGAGTGTCCAAGTGAAATACAGATTGAGTTGGTGGGACCCTCACTAACGCCCGCGAAACGAACATGGTCACTCTCCGACACCGTCGTTTTCCAATGGCCCGAATTTGAAATCGACGCATTTCTTTTGAATACTCGTTGGCGACTTTGGTTGCCATCAGAACTTACAGCGGAGTCAACATCGAGGAACATCGGCTCAGGCCATCGTTGGCCTATCTGGGCTCAGACTCAATCGCTGGTTTC
>JBEBHM010000270.1:0-10391 GCA_040080875.1 Pirellula sp. | reverse complement strand
AGCGCGCTGTATCCGAAGGTCTTCGATGACTATATCACGCACGTGCGAACCTATGGAGATGTTTCCTTGCTGCCGACGTCCATCTTCTTTTTTGGACCATCGGTCGGTGAAGAGTTTTCCGTAGACCTCGAACCCGGAAAGAGACTCATCATCAAGTTCTTGACAATTGGTGACGCCCGCCCTAACGGTACAAGGACAGTTTTCTTTGAACTCAATGGCCAACCGCGTGAGGTCGAGATTGTCGACAAGTCGATTGAATCCAAAGCCGCCAAAAGGGTCAAGGCCGACCCTGCCGACCCAACACATTCGGCGGCGGGCATGCCCGGAATGGTCATCGGCGTCTCGGTGACACAAGGTGCCAAAGTGACAAAGGGCCAAAAGCTGCTCTCGCTCGAAGCCATGAAGATGGAGACAGTGATCAACGCCGAACGTGACGGAGAAATAACTCAATTGCTCGTCCAATCGGGGAGCCAAGTCGAAACCGGCGATTTACTCTTCGTACTTAAGTAGCAAAGCGTAGCGCTCGCCAAGCGCTGGATGATCCGTCCGCCCCCAGTTCGGCTCGTCCGACTGGAGCGCAAGGTTCGTTAGCTACAGAACCAGGAACCTGGAAGGAACTCTGTGTTTTGGCAGTTTCGCATCCCTCACGCCTCACCCCTGTTTCAAGCGATGGGGACTCGAAGGTCTTCGTTGAGAAGCAACAACGTCAACTGAATGTCGTTTGGATGCAAAGCGAATTGTTCGCTCAGGACTCTGCGGTAGTACTTTAGCTGAGCACCGTGATGTTCGGCTCGCTCGCGTGCCCACTCTTCGGTCGACATCGCATCCGGACGACGGTCCGTCTTGAAGTCCAAGATCTCGGCTCGGACTACACGATCACCATCGAATCCTAAGACACACCGATCGATCACACCTCGCAACATCTGACCGTCGATAATCTTGAGCAATCGTCGCTCGTTAGTCACCTCAAGATGCAACATTCGCGGGTGATGCCAATCTCGATATCGATCCGAACTGAGCGCAAGCAACACCGAAGGCATTTCGCAATAGCGAACGAATCGATCGACCCAATCGTTGATCTTGATGTGGGTCATCTCCTCCTGAGTCAAGGTCGACGATGCAAGCTCCTTCAGGCGTTTTTTATTTGGCTTGTAGTCTTCGATCCAACCGCGAATCTCTTCGAACCAGCGATGGACCAATTTGCCGACGACCGCTCCCGTGGAGTCGTTGTCTGCCCATTGTGTCCTCAGATCGACCATGGCGGGCTGGTTCGAGGCACTGGGACGCAACCATGGTAAACGCCGAATGTTGTCCCCTGGCAGTTTAAGTCGAATTCGTTTTCTCTGCTCGATCGGCTTGGCGGGTGATGGTGTCGCGGTTTCGCTGCTTGCGTGAGAATCATCCTTCGCGGCAACCAAGGACTCAAACCAATTCGGATCGCCTGAACTTGCGATGACCACTCCGGGTTTTTCGTTGTTCCCCTGCGTGGCAAAGATCGAATGCAGCACCGACCCCCAACGCTTCTTGGGTGAAGTCGACGGGGAAGTGTAGAGATACAACGCCTGACGCGCTCGGGTGAGCGCAACATAGAACACACACAGCGCTTCGGCCAATTGTTGGTTGGCAAACTCGCGAAATGCGATTCGCCAGGAATCGTCCAAGTACTTCTGGATGTTTCGGTTCATGTATCGCAAAACACCGATCGGTGGCTTGGTTCGATCCTCGAACATCGCAACAAACGAAGGGGGACGCGAAATGATGGTTTGATCCAGCGTAGGCAAAAATACCGCGTCAAACTCCAACCCTTTGGATTGATGGATGGTCATGACTCGAACAGTGCTCATTCCGGGAACAGACACCTTCTGCCGCTCGACATACTCAATGAAATCGTGGATGTGTTCGTTGAGCATCGAATCAAAGCGATAACCTAACTGCACAAATTGCTTCAATCGATCCTGGTCACGCTCATTGCACTCGTTCGCGATCAAGTTAGACAAATTCCCGAGAGTTCGACCAAACCCAAATGCGTCGATCTGCTCTCGCAAGAACGCTGCGAGCTGGGCCGCATGTTGGGTTACCGACGTCGGCAACTGCTGCCACAACGGGGAGTGTTGCAAGTGAAAAAAGGCCAAGGAATCCGAAGGGTGATTGGCCAGCTTCATCGCGCTCAACAGCAATAGAACTGGGGACGAATCGACGAGTGGATTGCCCCCCTCCTGGCTTGCCTCGACTCCCCTTTCTCGCAGCAGCCCAATGATGCGTCCGACATCGCGATTGGTCCTGGTCAAAACGCCTATGCTCGCGATCGGAGACACGTGATGAAGTTCGGCGATTCGGTCTGCAACTTCGTCCAACAATCCGTAGCTGCTCTCTTCTCCTTCTTGATCTTTGTTCTTCTCGCAGTTGGCATTTCGAAACTCGACATAGCCAGGCAATGACATTTTGGACGTTTGGTGGTCCGTAAAGTATCGCTTCATCCATTCCTGAACGGCTTGCGTGTCACTGGCGACTATGTCAGCTTCGTCGTCGTTGTAATAGCGTTCGTGCTTGTCTAATTTCGTGAAGACGGTATTGACGAATTGGATCACCGTGGGCGAACTGCGATAGCTCTTTACAAGTTTCTCTTGTCGAACATGTTCGATCTGCTTGCCGACGGATTCAAAGACTTCGGAAACTCCGCCTCGCCAACCGTAAATGGCTTGCTTGCTATCCCCGACGCAAAAGAAAGACTTTTGTTGGGCAGTGCCTTGCACAATGGCCTCGGCAAAGGGCTTAATGATGTTCCATTGCATTGGAGAAGTATCTTGAAACTCATCGAGCAACAAGTGATTGACCGGACAGTCCAATCGATAAGCGATGCTTGTCATATCGGACGCACCGGAATTATCACTTTGCTTCGCGCTGGGATTTTGTGACAAAGGCAGCGGATGATCGTCTACCGTGCTATGTTTGGCGATCGTTTCTTGCATCCACTTCGAAAGGCGCTCGGCAATGTCATCAAACGTAACCATCCGCTTGCGAGTTTTGACGAATTGAATCTGCGAATGATAGTTCGTCAGCAATCGGTATGCAGCTTCGTTTTGCGATCGGCGGCTTGCCAATTCTTCGGAAACAGCTTTCTTGGCCAAGACACGGATTGCGTCCACGACCTCGACGGGTAATTCTTTTGCCGAATACTTGGGGACATCGTCATCCGCATTGAGAACAAGGGTCAAGCCAAGAAACTCAGCCCATTCACCCGCCTCGAATTTGGCCACAGCCTTGTCGCGAGCTACAAGATACGACTTGTGATCTATCTGCGAGACGCGAAAGACTCTCAATGCCGTTTCCACACTTTCAACGTTAGGCCCTCGCGGGACCGTCAGCAAATTCCAGGCCTCTTCGGTCGTTTTGCGAAACAAGTCGTAACCGGACGTTACGACGTTTTCGATTTCGCGACGAATGCTACGTGTCGCTTCCCCTTTGGAAAGCTGCGACACGAGTGACTTGAGCGCCGACCTATCCATGGTGTCAAACATACGACTGATGGCGTCGTGTTGCAATTGATCGGTTTGAAACGGATCTGCCAATGTCCAGCCTGGCGGCAACTTTAACTCCAATGCAAATGACCGTGCCAGCTGCGAATAAAAGCTATCCAACGTGCTGACTCGAAATCGATGCAGGTGGGAACAGAGTCTGCCTAATTGATACCGAACGGTGTCTCGCGTGATGTCAAGTGGCTTGAGAACACCAGCGAGCCGTTCGTACGCCTCGTCGTCTTCGACTGCGTCGGCCAGCCAACTTAGAACGCGATGCAGAATCTCGCCCGCTGCTTTGCGCGTGAAAGTGGTTGCCAAGATCGAGTCGAGTTCTTGATCCGTAAATAATAAACGCAAGGCGCGCGAGGCGAGATTGTAAGTCTTGCCCGTTCCTGCCGAAGCCAAAATCATCTGAGGAGAAAACCAATCCCGATTTGCCTGCCCGGCGGCGCGATGAATTTCCAATCGCAATTTGCGAGGGAGTTGATCCCCTGCACGATGAATATTGGCACGAATTCCTTTATGTGGATCGTCCAATCGGAGATTCGATTCGAAGGGCTGCTTCGCCCCGACATCCATCGAGATTTGGTCTAAATCAAGATCCGGCACCGGATGGATGGCTGCGGCAAGCTCGTGTTGCCGTCTCGTCTCCGACTCCGATTTGGCAACGGCATCATCCCAGCGCCGAACCACGGGGAACTGAGTGATAGCGTTGTACTCGTCATAATTGCTGATGCCTTTGTATTTTGGCGGCCAGAAATTGCCAGCCATGACATTGCGGGCGATTTGCTTGGCAAATTCGATCGCGGAGGCGTGTTGTTCGAGCGTGAAATCGGCGGTGACGAACTGGGTTTCGTTCGAGTTTTTTGGAAGCAGAATGTAGCCGAAACTGACTTTGCTCAAATCCTCGATCTTGAGCGTTCGAATCAACAAGCCATAAAGCGGCAGTTGCCAATCCGTCCAAGTGCCGTTGGCTCGCAAGTGGGCTTCTTTGGGCTTTCCGGTTGCATCGCCTGTTTTGTAGTCCCAAACCGCGAAGCGACCATCGCGTGGGTTATAGTCGATGCGATCGATCCGTCCATGAATCATCATCGGTGAACCGTCCACATCCATGGCGATGCCGTTTGTCTTGTCGACTTTGTGTTCGATGTACTTGATTCGCCAACCGTCCGCTGCTTGTTTGGCCTGATGCAGCGAGAACGCTTCGATTCGTCGCTCAGCCTGTTCCAATTGGATTTGCAACGCGGGGGTCGGACTCACGCCGAATTTTTTTCGCGCAATCGACTTCAATCGGTCGACGAGCCAGTCCGAAATGGCCCGAGGTTCCGTCGAAGTCGCGACAGGCGAATCGATGAGCCCCTCAAGGCATAAATGCAGTAGATCGCCGAATCCCCCACCATCCAATTCGAGCTGCTCGTGCTCAAATGCGCGAACCCTCTCAACCCGATTCAAATAGAAACGGTAGGGACACTGGTCGTACTTTTTGAAATCCGTCACCGCCATGTCACGTACGACTTTGTCCGCCGACGGCAATGGGATCGGAACATTGGTCTGCCCAATCCTTGGGATCCAAGTCTCAGCCACCAGTTCATCATCCTGCAGTTCCTCGGGCGATAACAAATACTTAACGCGCTTAGCAAGTTGCTCGGTCGGTACGGCTAACAACAGACGGCTTGGGGTTTGTGGATCACCCTCAATACTCAAATGATTGAGCACCAATTCGATGCGTTCACGCGTGTGCAGCATGGTCAAAATGGCATAAGCATCACGCGCGTAACGCCGCGCGTTGTCGGTCAAACCAAGCAACGACCGAAGTTGGTTCGGTAAGAAGGCATCGCCATTGACGCTTTCAGGAATGATCCCGTCGTGCATGCCAGTCAGCATCAGGACCGGCGCGTCGTCGAGCCCCAATTCCAACCACCCAAGCATTTCGATTGCTGCCTCGTCTTGCGGAGGTGGCACACTGACTTTGTCCAGTTGATTCTGCAACCAAATGAGAGTTTCTTGAAACGTTGATTCCGTATCCAAGTTTGACGGGAGCTCGGCGAGCTTCGAAAGCGCGGCATTGATCTCGCTACACCCTCGAAGGGCTAGATTGCCCACTTCATCGTTGCGGTCGACCTGCACGCTTTCATAGATTGCCATGAGCACACTGCGGAATGGACTCGCCCACTGCGTGAGTTTGGCTCGGATCAAACGCAAAGGCATTACAAGGTCATTGATGCGATCAATGACTTGCCGAAATAACTCTCCGTTCGGTCCCTCAGGCCATTCCGGTACATTCACGCTGCGAAGCAAAGTGGCTTCTTGATACTGGTCAAGTCTTGCGAGGAAGTCGGTTGGCAAAACCTTGTCCTCGGATTCACTCAAATGAGAGCGTGTCAACCAATCGTGCATGACGGGTGAGCGCACCAAGCTCGAGAAGACATCGATCGAGCCATCCACCAGATACTCGCCGATCAATTCAATGATGCGAAACGGGGGAGTCTCGGTCACCGAGCTACCCGGCCCGTATCGCAGCGTGATGCCCGATCGAGCTAACGTCTCTTGAATCGCAGGCACAATCTGCGGATCAGGAATCCCTACAGTTATGTCCTGGACGGAGTACCCGTCGCCAAGATCCGCCAGTTGGCATGCCAGTTCTTTTGCGACATCGTTGGCACTCGAACGAATATGCAATTGCGATTCATCGATCGGAATCTCGATGTCTTGCCAATAATCAGACGCCAAAGTCCCATCGATATTGAATCCCTCCGCATAGGACTGCGGTGCACCGACCAGGACTTGAACACTCTCCGAAACGGCCAACAAGAATCGTCGTTGAGCCCGATTCAAATCGACGGCCCCAACCAAGATAATCTCGCGATCCGTTTGGACTTCCTTTTGGTCGATAGCATATCGCCGCGCCGATTGAATGTCCCAGAGTCCAGCCGAATGCAACTCGTCCAGGTAAGCTCGCTGCAGTTTGGCGAGCACACCCCATCGAACCTCTTCGGGCGAATCTTTCAGCTCAACCGCAACGTCATCGAAATCGACCAAATCCGAAGCGAGCTCACGATGGAGAGTGCTGAGCATGCGTGCCAGGTCCATCCACGGCCGAACATCGCTCGAGTCCGGGACCTCGAACAGGAGCGGAGCCAATAAATCCCTGTCCGCCGCTCGAAGAACTTTGGTCCATGCCAGGACTTGCTCAAGATCACTCGCAAAGGGAAACTTCGCGCTATAGAGGCGTTCAGGAAGTGTTCCAATCGTAAGCATCTCCGGCGGTCTGAGCACCAGCGATTGTTCGTTGGCTCGGCTGGCCATAAGTTGCGTCAGTCGTCGACCGGCGAACGAGCCAGGCAAGACGAGCAAACAGCGGTCCATATCCCACTTTTTCCCACGAACATACCGGCCGACAAGGAAATCGCAAGCTGCATGCAGGATGGGTTGATCCCAACCCAAAAACTGGATTCGGATCGACTGGGAGAGTTCAAGCAGCGGTCGACGTTGCCGAAACGGAACTTTGGTTGTAGCCATAATCGAAAACCTCCTTGCAGTTCCGAAGGAAATGAAGAATGGTGCGGGAACTGCCACCTCCATTTAACCTGTCGCATTGGACACGTTTGGTCACCACGAACTCAGAATCTCCAATATTTTCGCCCAACGGCCCCAAAGCGGCAAGAGTAAATCGAAACGGTGTCGCATAAGTGCCAGGCACCTGTAATGCCCCAGGCACCTGCAACGCCATTCTGACCTAGGAGGTCGTCCCACTTTCGGACATCACAAATCTTCGATTAATTGAGCGAGCGCTAGCCTCATCATTACTCGCAATTCCAGGTGCCTCTCGCATAAATCGCAGGCTTTCGTACTCGTACTCAGCCCGGAGGGCGGTACTCGTACTCGTACTCGAAGGGGGCTTGTCGATTCGAGTACGAGTACCATTTCATTGAGTACGAGTACGATAGAAACCCAAAAGATGTGGGTAAAGATGAGGGCGATAGCCGATCGATAAGACTCGGCTAGCGCCTCAGACTCAACACAAACCCAGCGAAATACTGCGACGAAAGTGGGAAGATCAACCTCAACACTGCTTGGCAACCTTGGCAAAGATGTCGCACATGGCGTTCAAGTAGATCTCGGCGTGTGGGACGGACATGGTTAGAGGTGGACTTATTCGAATGACCTTACCTGCTAGCGGTCCAAGCAAATGAATTGCTTTCCCGTCTTCCGTTCCCAGGTAACATGCTTCGACACATCTGTTGGCAACTTCTTCCGCAGTACAATTTCCGAATGGATTGAATTCAATCCCCCACACACACCCTTCGCCGCGCACGTGAGCAACGATCGGGCAATCCGATAATCGCATTAAGCCTGCCTCGATATGCGACGATAGTTTCTTCCCTTGGTCAAGAATATCTTCGTTCTCAAATTCATCGAGCGTGGCCAAAACCGCTGCTGCTGATATAGGATTGGCGCTCCACGTGTCTGAGCCTTCACCGTATTTCAAGTGGTCGAAGACGTCGCGTCGCCCTACCGCCGCAGCGACTGGAATCCCGTTTCCTAATCCCTTGCCCAAGCAAACGATGTCAGGTTCGAGGCCATAGTGACTAAATGCATACATTGGCCCGGTACGGCCGAAATTCGATTGAATCTCATCTAAAATGAGTAGCGCGTCATGTTGGCGACAAAAACGTTCGAGCAATTGCAGATACTCGGGTTGTGGATGGAACGAGCCACCACCGCCAAGGTAAGGCTCTGTAATCAGGCAACTGATTTCGTCACCCATTTCCTCTGATAGCTTTTTCAACTCGGCTTCGTAGGGCGCGAGATCAATCGATTGGCGACGGCGTTGGACGCTGATGCACTCTTGTTTTGGAAAGCTGATGAATCGTACTCGCGGATCGCGTTCTTTGTCCTGTTCACTGCCTGTGACTGCCCCAGCCAGTCCTTTCTTGCCGTGAAACCCACCTCGTGTGGCGATGATCTTGTTGCGGCCCGGTGATCGAGCCATCGCGGCCCAGAGCGATTTCTGGATAGCTTCGCTTCCACTTGCGGCCCAAAGTACTTGCTCCATCCGATTCCCGCCAGGTTGAACTCGCATATTTGCAAGTAGTCGTTCACAAGCTTGAATCTCAAGCGGCGTGATGGCATTGTAAGCGGTCAGAGGAGCAGCCTCGATATAATTGGAATCGGTGGTTCCCAATTCCCCAAGCTGCATGTATTCGATGACTCGCTTCCACCATCGCGTGGGATTATGACCAAGGTTTGCGACCAAAACTCCCGATGAAAAATCCGCCAGCTTACGCCCTTCGGGAGTGAAGTGGTAGCTTCCAGCGCTTCGAGCAATCACCGCAAGAGAGGGTGTATAGGTTCGAAGTGATTTCGGTTCAGCGACGGCAGTGCGATCGCGCCAGTCATTCGATTGCGGCTCGGCCTGGTGGTGAATTGCGTTGGTAGTTTTTTCAGCAACGATAGATGCCATTTTTTTATTTTGCCGATAGCTTTAAAAAGGGGGATCTAAACTTGGGGTTGGTATAAAACGACGCATTGAGACTGCCCTGGCTTTTCCAAGACGAGTCCTCCTCGCGAATGGTTCACGTGCACCACACAGTTTGGCTCGCCAGCCGCGTGATGCGCCAGGATTGCTTCCATCGCTTGAACGGCAGCAACGACTTGGCGATCGGAGGCAAGATCATTATAAGTTAAACTGCGGATGGTGCGAAGTCTTTCCGGTCGACCATTGCGATCACCACCAAATTCCACAAATGCAATCTCACGGAACAAATTTTCAATGGTCTCGACGCCATAACCGCGTTGCCTCCTCTGACCGTCGGGCTCGACAAAGGTTCCGTTGTAGTGGTTGTTCATTGAGATCTTGATCTGAAACGGGGTCTTGCCTTCGATCGTGCATTCGACTCCACGTCGTCGGCTATGGCCATTCCAAATTCCGTTATCAAATCGAAACTGAACTTCTTGCTCGACATATCCAGGGAAATTGTCTGGCATCACCCAACTGGTATGGATATCAAACGCGGCTTCGCGACCATCATCGTACTGATACACTAATCGCAGTTGCGTCGAGTCCCACGTCGGCCCATCGGCTGGTCCAACAATGCCACGCTGTCCTGTGCATGCGATGCTCTTGAGTTTTCCCCCAAAGGTAAAGTCGATCAATTTGATATAGTGAACCGCCACGTAAGTGCCCGGATTGCGCCCCGTGATCCATTCTGAAAACTGTTGCCCAGAGACTTGCTTTGGCTCCAGCAGCGAACAGTACCCATTGTTGACATGTTTCATAAGTCCATCGACGACGAGCGTTCGCAATTTCTTATGATCTGGGTCCAGCAATTTATGGTAAACCACCTTTGCCAAAACGCCGTTCTGATCAGCAAGTTGAACAAGCTCGTCCAACTCCGACAATGACAACACAGATGGCTTCTCAACAATGAGATGCTTGCCCGCTTGGAGAACGGCTTTCGAAGCTTCGAAGTGCCGATCGTCCGGAGTGGCAACACAGACAAAGTCGACATCGGACTTAAGCAGCTCGACGATGGAATCCGGCCCAGAAAAACTCTTAAAGGAATGTATGCGATCGCCAGCGGCTTTCCGATATGCTTCGGCGCGACTCCCTGTTCGACTTGCAACTGCCCTCAATTCAACTTCGCATAGTCCAAACTGACGCTGGAACAGCCCTTCGCTCTTGAGATATTCAAAACATGGACGGTAGGTCTCGTCGAAAATCATCCCCATCCCAACCATACCACCTCGCAATAGTCGTTCGTTCAAAGCTGTTGATCCTGAGTTGAAGACAATTAATTCTTGTTGCAGTAGCATAGCGCCAAAACGTGGAAGTTCCTTCCGGTTTGGGCTGTGTTGGATCTTGTTCAAGAT
>JBEBHM010000269.1:0-10400 GCA_040080875.1 Pirellula sp. | reverse complement strand
TCTGAATGTTGTTCTGAACTTGAATGTTCGGAGGAACGTTGCGTACTCGGTCGGTCGTGTTAAACGACATGAACGAACTGTATTGAGCGTCGAACTCACTCAACGCATCTTCTACACCACCCGTTTGATTGGCGCGTGCCGCACCGCGTGGGAGGATCCGGTTGCCGTTTTGGTCGATCACCATCGGCTGCGAACTGGTAGTCGTTGCGGTGAGAGCGGGATCGTGCGCCGAAGTCAATTGCTGCGGGGCGGATGATAGAATGGCAGCGGCCATATCGGCGCCTTGACGTTGTGAGCCCGGCAGCGCACGTACGATCTGCGAATTGTTCAAGGCATAGACGATGCAGTCTTCCAACGTCAAATCGACGTACTCAAAATTCTGGTTTTGTAGCGAAAGAGGCTCGAGCGACTGACTGGCTTCGGGGAGCGGCTCGGACTGGAGATCGGCGTACTCAATGCGCTGAGCGCGATCGAGATAGTGCGCCAAATCACCGCGTTCGCCTAAAAAGAACGGCTGAGTCGGATGGCAACCGGTCAGCGCAACGCAGCCGATTTGCAGACCAGCCAACCATCGATAAAGGTAGCGTTTCATTGCCAGGAGGTCCCGTCTGTCGACGTGTTTCGAGCGGCGGTGACCAGAATGCATATTCGGATGCAAACATAGTCCAATACCTCAATTCGACTCGCCTCCGAGCGATCGGATTGATAGCATTCGCTTTTCGATACTTCTGTTAGTTACCCCCCTAACGCATCCTTGCGATGCTTTCGCCTCAAAAAGACGATCGCACAACATGGATACGAAAAGGTTATCGGCAACTGACTTGGTAAACTTTGATGATTAACTAGAATTTTCCGCCTTGGATTTGCTATCAAAAGCAAGCAGCAATATGAACTCATACCCATTCTTTGCCCACGAGATTGCGCCAGGACTGGCAGCCAAAGTATTTAGCAGCCGCGAGATTACACGTTTTTTTCTCGACCGAATCGAGCGCCTGGAGCCCTCCATTCGAGCATTCATCTCCTGGGACACGGATCGAGCAATCGAAGCGGCCGATCGAGTCGACCAACGCCGTATCTCGGGCGAAAAACTCGCGGTATTGGCCGGAGTGCCGATTGCCATCAAGGATATTCTTTGTACCACGGATGCCAAAACAACGTGTGGTTCGCGAATACTTGAGAACTACTACTCCCCGTACGATGCCCATGTGGTCGCACGCCTAAGAAACGATGGTTTAGTCATTCTCGGCAAAACCAATCTTGATGAGTTTGCAATGGGCGGATCGACCGAGACTGGGTTCTCAGGCCCAAGCCACAACCCCTGGGACCTCACGCGGACCTGCGGCGGTAGCAGCGGTGGTTCCGCAGCCAGTGTTTCAGCTGGCATGGCCCCGGTAGCGATCGGAACGGATACAGGTGGGTCGATTCGGCAGCCAGCAGCTTTCTGCGGTGTATGCGGGCTCAAACCTACGTATGGCAGAGTCAGTCGCTATGGATTGATAGCTTATGGGAGCAGCCTGGATCAAGCAGGCCCGTTTGGCCATACGGTTGAGGAGTTGGCATGGACTTTGCAAACCATCGCTGGTCACGACTGTCGCGATTCAACCTGCCTCAATGTACCGGTTGATGACTACGCCGCTGCGATCAACAAACCATGCGATGCCCCAAGAATCGGCGTGATTCGAGAACACCTCGACAACGAAGGGCTCCACCCAGAGTTACGTAGCACCATCGAGCATGCAATCGCTGTCTACCGAAAGATGGGTTGCAAGATTGTTGACGTATCGATGCCCAATACGAAATACTCCATCGCCACGTACTATATCATTGCGCCGAGCGAGGCTAGCAGCAATCTGTCGCGATTCGATGGAGCGCACTACGGCTTTCGGGCAGACGCAACGACATCCGCCACGCGCGAAAACAAGCCCGCATCTCCGTTGATCGATATGTATTGTCGAACGCGATCACAAGGGTTTGGTCCTGAAGTGCGCCGACGCATCATGTTGGGAACGTACACGCTGAGCGAGGGATATTACGACGCTTACTACCTAAAGGCCCTCAAAGTTCGCCGATTGATTCGTCAAGACTATGACCATGCTTTCGAACATGTGGACGTGGTTTTAGGGCCAACCACACCCTCTCCACCGTTTCGTCTCGGTGAGAAGATCGACGATCCAGTCCAAATGTATTTGGAGGATCTCTATACGGTGGGAGCCAATCTTGCAGGTATTCCCGCAATTTCGATCCCCATCGGCGCAACGCAAACCGGATTACCCATTGGCATGCAGCTGCAAGGCCCGCCGTTGTCCGAGTCGCGATTGCTGCAAATTGCCAATTTTTATCATCGCGAAACTGCGTACAAGCCGCAGCTTCCTCCGTCGGCCATCTAATACCCCCGAGGAAGGGGTGCAACTTTTCGCTGTTGATTCGGCACCTCCTTTCATGGTATTGGCTTAGATTGCATTGATTGATGGAATCTGAAAGCGAATCAAATCCATGAACTGGAAAAGGAAAACTTTGCGAATATCGGCAATTGTTGTAACGATTTGTATTTCGATAGCATCGGGATGTACCTCCACCAAGAACGGAACAGGGGTGGCGCTCTTTCAACAGGGGCGATATGCCGAAGCATTGCAAACGTTCGAACAAGCCAAGCAAACTCAACCATCCAACCCAGACACCTACTACAACCTAGCGTCGACCTATCACAAACTAGGCAGCAACGCTAAAGACAAGAAGATGCTGGAGAATGCAGAAGCGATCTACAACCAGTGCCTCGACTTGGCTCCAGATCATGTCGATTGCCATCGTGGGCTAGCCGTCCTACTTGTCGACACCGGACGATCTGACCGCGCATTTGCTCTGATGAAGAATTGGGCACAAAGGAGTCCTCAGATTTCGGATGCACGCGTGGAGCTGGCTCGATTGCACCAAGAATTCAATCAACCCAAAATCTCAGAGCAGTACTTGGACGAAGCGTTGGCCATGGACCCGAACAACGCAAAGGCTTGGGCGGCTCGCGGCAAATTGAGAGAAAACTCGGGAGAGTTAATGCAAGCTGTTCAAAACTACCAGCAAAGCCTCGCGCTCAACTCCATGCAGCCCGATCTGTATCAGCGAATCGGAGCGCTGAACGTGCGGTTAGCACAAAATGCTATATCTACCACCGGCACTACCGTCGCAACTGCCCCATCGCCTAGCTCAACCCTTGGAAGTAGCACAATCCAAGGAAACAATGCTGGCACAGCGCCCACAGCTCTGAATGCGTCGACAAGCATCTCCGGCAACTCCGCCTCGCCCTCGCCCAACTCTCCCGATCAACGTCGCTATTAGTAGGTCCGCATCTCCGAGGCGGACGTAAGTTGTAGGTCCGCATCTCCGAGGCGGACGCAAGGCCCTTGAAACCATCTTCCCCAGCATGGACTTGCATTTCAAGCCACAAGTTACGCTGACAAACTCCACGTCACGCGGAAATGGAATCGTGCAGCGAGTTTTCGTCGATCTCGAATACCTGCGTCTCGGAGATACGCAGCTACGTAGGTCCGCATCCCCGAGGCGGACATCTCAGCGTCTAATCCCTAATCCCTAATCCCTGTTCCCTAATTCCTAATTCTCACTTCTCCACCGTTACCTTGATCGGTTTCGGGCAGAACGTGTGCTTCATCACAAAGTTGATCGAGATGTGAACGTTGATTGGGACAAGCTGGTTGGTCACTGCCGGAGCGTCGGCTGCAGCCTTGATCGTGATATGCCCCTTGCTGTCAGCCCCGGTCAGCAGAGTCTTGCTGTTCGGAACATCCACAGTAACACCCTTTGGCAAACTGTTGCCATGGGGCTGTTCCAAATGCTGATATAGCATGTCCAGAGTGACGTTGCCGGTGAAGTCAGGGGCACGTTGGATGTCGATGTCGATTCGCTTGGATTCGCCCGGTTTGAGTCGAATCTCATCTGCGCTCAACCGAATCTGACGAATATCAACCGGCTCAGCAACCGACACCGTATGCATCTCAACCGGATAGTGCCCGCGACCACCGCCAGGCGAATAGTATTCCTGCAAGATCGAAGCGGTACTCGAAAGTTCTTTTTTTGATCCATCCCCTTGCGTACTGCTGCTTCGACCGATGACCTGGATATTGGCTGCCCCCTGTGGGGCATCGGGACTCGCCTCCAAGTACACGATGCCGTCATTCAACTCTGGCGCGATGCGTCCGGCGATGGCGGTTACACCTGCGGGGAGCCCAGAAACCTCCAACTGGATCTCACCGGCAAACCCGTTTCTCCGAAGACCCCTGACGTACAGAACACTCCCCATGCCGGGCGCGAGCAGCGTCTTGTCGGTATCGGCTTCCAGCATGAAGTATGGTTCCGCGCGTACAGCCTGAACGGCGTAGGTAAATCCCGGTCCCCCTCGTTGATGCAGGTCGAGCACTTCCAATACAAATTTTCCGTCCGATGGAGCCGACCAATTTTCCAGCCAAGCATCCGCATGATTGACACGTTGAAACGTCGCGTCGTCCGCTTCGGTCACTGTAACTCCCTTTTCATTGATGATGCGGATTTTCGGATCGATGTCTGATCGCAATCTGCGAGCGATCACTTCGAATGAAAATGCTTCTTTGGCCTTGGCTTCGAAAACAAATCGATCCGTCTCGCCCGCTGCTGCTATCGTGCCGGTGAGCACGGATGGAACTGCAAAAGGGGTTTGCCCTCCAGTATCGTTCGACTTGCCTCCGGTGCCGTCCGATTTTGTTTCACTACTGCCTAGCGAATCTGAATCTCGATTCGTTTCACGCACGATCGGAACCGAATCCGAGGGCAAAACGAATACCGGAAAATCATTCGTCGCTAATCCCTGAATGGTCGACGCCATCGATACAATTCGATCGGTGCCAGTCGGAATGGTTGTGTCCATCTGGGCCGACGGTGGTACGTTGAACCCAATTGCGTGCAGTTTGGAATTCGCTCCCGCAATGACAACCGGCGGATCGACTTGTTTCACGAAAGGCCGATCGTTGACTTCGATCGAATAGATCCAGTCTGCGTTCCCTTGATACCGCACGTCGCGAACTTCAAGCAAATACTCCCCAGCCGATGGGACGTTGAAATGGAGCAAGGGATCGCCAGCATACACATTGTCGCTCGATGCGAGGGTCGCTCCTTGTGCGTCACGCAATGTGATCATGGGGTCGATACGAGTTTGCATGTCGTGCATGCGATTGAGCAAACGTTGAGCGCGTACATGAAACACTAAGCTGGTGTTGGCTGCGGCATCGAACTTGTACCAATCGACATCCTCGGCTTTCTCAATCGTTCCGCAAAGCGTCACAGGAATCGCAACCGACTGTGCCTTGTCTTTGGTGTTATTCTCTGCAGCCTCCACTACGACAGGGTCGCGCGTGATCACAAGTTGACCTAACGTGCTGACTCCGTGGGGCGTAAAGACGCGGAAATCTCGCACACCTGGAATGACATCTGCAGCCACTGTGAATCGGAGCTTGCACTTGGAAGCCATGACATCGTTCTTGGTTCGATCCTCCGGCTTTTCTTTTTCGTCGCGTAGCACTTCGCATGTTACGCCTTTCCCTGCGACGATCACGGTTGTAGCACCTGCCAAGTTGTACCTTGCGCTTAGCTCATGCTCGGTGGATTGCCCAATTTGAGCCGCAGTAGGTTTGAGGCTCATCAGCATCGGGTAGGAATTTTTTGTCTGTGCGTAACTCGCGAGCGTCATCGACAACCACACCAGCACCACCATCGCCATCCGAGATGAACTCGCCAACCGAGACAACCTCTTCAACCTGGTTCCAAGGCTCTGCCTTGGAATCAGTTGTCTTGCAGGCTCCGCCTGCCGTCCAGCAGACCGCGAGGCAAAGCCTCCTGGGCCCTGCGTTACCAGGCAAAGCCTAGTAACGAGTGCATGACTGGTAACGACCGCATCGAGAGCGGCGAACCGGGGGGCGAGTGAACTGGCTCTCGTTGCTATTGAACGAACAGAAACTGTTTTGAATTGATGAGCGCCCATAGCAGGTCTTGGTAGGCTTCGGTTGGGGATGGACTGGAGGCAATCACGGACTTAGCAGATTCGATCTCTTCTGCGCTTGGTCTTCGACAGAGAGTCGATAGATAGAGTTCTTGAATCTTGGCCTCCTCGGTGACCGTTGCCGCGATTAATTTTGACACGCGTCCGTTTGCATCGGCGAGCTTGGTTGCGAGGATGTCTCCATTGAGCGTATGCAGCGCTTGCGCCAGATTTTCGTCGGGCGTTCGCTCGCATTCGCAAACGGATGCGCGCTTGGGCTTTCCAAAGACGACCAAGAACGGATTGGTGGTGTTCGCGTCTGGCAGTTCAATCGCGCGCGTGCCAAGCGGCAAATTCGGATGTTTCGTCGCTACTCCTGTCGCGTGATCGATCCCATCCAAGAGTGTCTCGGCGCTGAGCCGTTTCACGCGATAGTGGCTGTAGAACCGAGTGTCCGCTACATTTTCGCTCGTCGGTTGCGAGTCTAGTTGGTATAGCCTTGAACTCATGATGGTGCGCATTAAATGCTTCACATCAAAACCATGTTCTCTGAAATCGGTTACCAAGGCGTTCATCAATCCAAGATTTGACGGCGGATTGGTGGAACGCAAGTCATCGATCGGGTCCACCAAGCCTCGCCCGAGCAAATACGCGACGTAGCGATTAACCATGTTGCGAGCAAACAGTTCGTTGTCCTGACTCGTCAGCCACTTGGCCAACGGGACTCTTCGATCCAATGGATCGTCCACGGGCTCTCCGAACAACGGCGTCGCTTTCATGACGGCACCTGTCTTTGGATGATTCACTTCTCCGCCGGATTTCACCATGACGATGGTCTCACCACCGAAAATTCCGAATTCGGAACTTCCCTTGGTTCCAACCCGGGCGAAGTGTGCGGCGAAGCTATAGTAATCAGACTGGCTATATTTTTCGTACGGATGATGATGGCACTTGGCGCATTGCAATCGTGTGCCCAAGAACAATTGAGCTGTCGATTCGGCTAGATCCGAAGGGTTGTTGGCGATGCGGTAGTAATTGGCTGGTCCGTTCGAAAATATCGATCCTTTGGCCGTTATTAACTCCGTAACAAAATCGTCCATCTTCTTGTTGGTTCGGAACGATTCTTTGAGCCAATTATGGAATGCCCACATCCCGCTCTCGCCAACCACGGCGCTGTTGTTTCGAATCAAGTCCGCCCATTTGAGGCTCCAATAGGCTGCGTAGGCATCCCGATGTTTTGCCGCGGTCGGGTCATCCGAGAAACCTAACAGTCGATCGACGAGCAATTGTCGTTTGGACGTGTCGGTTGAGTCCAAGAACGATTGCACCTCTTCGATGGTAGGCAACGTGCCGATGGCATCGAGATAAGCCCGACGAATAAATGTGGCGTCGTCACACAGGCCAGACGGACTCAATCCAAGTTCGTTGAACTTCGATTGCGCATGTTCGTCCACAAAGTTCTGCACCTTCCAATCGGCGAGATTGGATTGTTTTGAAAACGGCACCACAAGGGTAGCCAACTCGGCGCTCCCCGAAAACCGGGCCAAGATCGTTCCTTGGCCTTTTCCGACCGTCGCAGCTAAACCGTTCGAGGTCACAGACGCGACCGATTCATCCATACTGTCGAATCGCGCCAAGCCGGTGACATCGCGCAATCGACCGTCCGAATATTCCGCGATTACACGAAACTGTTGCGTTAATCCCGGCTCCATCGTGACATGTTGAGGAATGACCGAAAGCTTGGCTACTTTGGCCGAGTTGTTGTTCGGCTTGGAAGCGCCTGCGGCGATCCAAGAACGAAGCATTTCATACTCATTGCTCCCAACATGCATCCGAACTCCACCGCCGTGAGGAATGACCATCGAAGCCTTTCGGAAAATCAAGCTGTCGCTCGGATTGGCCAACGAAATTCTTCTTCCTCGCGATTGGGTGGTCAGCGAGAAATGGTCCAAGCTGGGATCGAAGCCCATCACGGAGAGCGTAAACCCACCCTTGCCATATTGGCTCGCGTGACACGATCCAGAATTGCAACCGGCTCGATACAAAACGGGCTGAATGTCGTTGGTAAAATCGACTGTCGGATTGTCGACGACATCTTCGACCTGAACCGGAATGGACTTGATTTCCGCACCGAGCGTCACTCGTAGTTCGGCATCACCATTCGCCATGGATCGCACATTGCCATGCTCATCGACGATTGCAATCGATGGGTTCGATGACTCGTATTTCGCCTGGGCGGTGAAATCGACCGACCTCGCACTCGGGTTCGCCGACTCAGCCGATTTGGAAACGAGCATTTGAACTGACTCGAAATTGCCTCGCAAGTGGATCGAGGGTGGATCGACGCTCCAGTCGCCACCGCGAGCAGCACCGGCAAAAAGCAGCCACAAGCCAATGAGTCCAGATCGCCAACCAAACTTGCAATGCCGTCGAAAGTCGAACGTGTTCATGGCCTGGCCTCCATCTAGATCCATTCCCGAACCGGTTCGCCTTCGATCAGTCGAATCGGTCGACCATCGGCAGCGTTCACGGTTAGGTCGAGTGGAAGACCGAGTTTGTGATACATGGTTGCCACGATGCTCGAGGTAAAATACTCTTGGCTTTTAGGTGCGGAGCCTTCGTCATCGGTTTCACCGACAACCAACCCACCAGGGATCCCAGCTCCTGCCATGACGACAAAACCAGCGGTTGCCCAATGGTCGCGACCGCTCGCTGAATTGATTTTGGGAGTTCGTCCGAAATCTGTCATCCATACGACCAACGTGGAGTCAAGCATGCCGCGTTGTTCCAGGTCGATGAGGAGTTGCGGGATCGCTTGATCGATCGGCGGCATGCGGGTCTTTTTGAGCGCGCTGAAGCAATCTTGATGGTTGTCCCAACCTGGATCGCTCACCGTGACAAAGCGAACGCCCGACTCTACCAGTCGTCTTGCGAGCAATAGCCGCTGCCCAAACGCGGTTCGACCATAGTCGTCTCGCAGGGTTTTGTCCTCACTGCCAATATCGAATGCTCGTTTGGTTTCCGGTGCCGTAATCATTTTGAAGGCAGTTTTGTAATGCTCATCCAGCGCGTCGAATGCAGATGGCTGCAAATCGGCTCGTCGCTGCATGCGATCAAGTTTTGCGAGCACCTCACGTCGTCGATCGACACGACCGAGATCCATATTGAGTGGCGGCGTGATATCGCGAACACTGAACTTGTCGACGTTCGCTTCCGCGTGAATTTCGAACGGTCCGTGTTCCAATCCTAGGATGCCTGCAGTTCCACCTTGATTGGTTCTATCGACGTAGGAACCAAGTTGTACAAAAGGAGGTAGCGGCGACTTGAAGCCCTTTTGATGACTAACGACAGAACCGACACAGGGATACGTCAACGTGGGATTAGGGCTACGACCCGACATGCACCAAAGATCAGCCACACCATGCCCACCATTCTTTGGGTTCCAACTGCGCATTAAAGAAAATCGTCCGAGCTCTTTTGCCATTCGGGGACAAACGTCGGTGAATTGAACACCGGGAACGGCGGTGTTGATGGCGGAAAACGGTCCGCGCACTCCTTCCGATGCGCGAGGTTTGGGGTCGAGCGTATCATGGTGGCTCGTCCCCCCCAGCGTCCAAATAAAAATACAACTTACGTCTGACTTGGCTTGGCCCGAGTTGGCTTGCGATTGTGCAGTCCACAAAAATTGTGGAATCGTTAATCCCAACGATCCTGCTCCAACTGCTTTTAAGAAATCGCGTCGCTCAAGGCCGGACCGATTTTGCAAACTGCGGGTAGAAGTCATCGATTGCTCCTTGGAAACAGGCTTGGATCGAAGTCTCTGTCGATTGATTCAACGCGACGGGTACGTCTTCAGCGAAGTGCTCGTTGCGATTGAGATTGATAGGTTGAGGCGGGATGGTAAGGTGGGACTAACCGATTCGATAGAACCTTTTCACGAAGGTGATCCGAATTCTACTGTGTCTTCAATCTTTTTTGGGAGTGAGGTAGTGGATCTTGTTAAAGATCCATGCGATCTAGGAGGTTTAACAACCTCTACTACACCCGTGGTTAGCCTTGAAGACGCATTCTGGCATTTCTGAGAGTATAGCCCATCGGTCCGGTCAGTTCTACTAGATCGGTCGATCTGGAGTCCGGAGGCCAGAATTCTTACGGGATACGGCCAATTTGCTGTCAAACCCTGTCCGGCGGCTGTCCGGCGGACGCCACCACCCGTTCGAACGAATCGATCTATAATGACAAGCCCTCGATTCGAACTCTATTGATCTATTGATAGGAGGAACCCATGTCCTCGGCTGAAAATAACCCGTGCGCCATCGATCGGCGTGAAGCTCTTTTGGCAACGATGGCGGCCGTCGGCCTGTCCGCCATGGCATTTGAGCCC
>JBEBHM010000268.1:0-10401 GCA_040080875.1 Pirellula sp. | reverse complement strand
GGCACGAAAAAACCCGGTGTCACTTTGGGGTAACACCGGGTTCGCCAACGTTTGCTTCGTTAGTACGGCCGAGTGTTACCTCCGATGTGGATGTAAGGGGAGCGCATTCGCGTTTTGCAACAAGATACAACCCTCATATCCATTAAATCGTTCGGTACTCAGCCGTATTGAAGTCATGATCTCGTATCCAGTGATTGATTGCTTTTAAGATTCCTTACCACGCCTTGTAGCGTGTACAGGAAGATAGACGTCGCTAAGATGAATTGGTTCGCTGAATTTTCTTGGTTCACCAAAATTCTTGCAGCAAGCCCACATCCCGACATACGTATAAACGCAGATACCCAGCAAAAGTCTCCATCCTCAATGAATAATATCGAAGTATTTTTGAATGCAAGCACGTTCGCCGTGGCCGGCGCATCACAAGACCGATCCAAGTACGGTAATAAAGTCTTCCGTGCGATCGTCGCATCGGGTCGCACTGCTTATCCGCTCAATCCGACAGCAAACGAAGTAGAAGGTGATCCCGCGTTTGCCTCGATCGCAGAGCTACCCGTTGTCCCAGAGTCCTTGTCGATCGTAACGCCACCACACGTCACACGCGAAGTCATCCAACAAGCGATTGCTGCTGGCGTCAAGAATATTTGGATGCAACCCGGAGCAGAAGATTCCAAAGGAAGCCAAGCCGCTCGGGACGCTGGACTCAACGTCATCGACGACGGAAGCTGTATACTTGTTAGTCTTTCAATTGAGCGATCATCGAAGTAGAGGTCCAATCCCATGAAGTCCCAACAAGAGAACAATCCAAGCGGAAACACCGTTGAAGCGAAAGTTAAGAAGAGCGAAAAGCCGTGCCAACCGGCTTGTCCTGCTTGCGGCGGATCGCTGATTGACATCCGCGCGAAGCTGCAATGCTCCAAGTGTCACAGGATTTGCGAGACTTGCTGCGAAGGTGGTCGTGGATAGCCTGTACTCAAACCACTTATGAGTCTAGCAAGCCACCAACAATCCATCTTCAACAACTAGTTCCACAATTTGCGCCTTGGCTTGCTGTTCGGTTAACTCACCACGGAGGATTTTGACATTAGAAGGGGCAACAATGCCAAGCGAAATCCGGTTGCCTTGTATCTTGACGACTTCCACAGTGATGTTGTCCGCGACGTTCGGATTGAATCCCGATTGGCAATAAGCCAAGTACTCGCAGGGCCGTTGGTACGAAAAGCAGTTCGAGGTATTGAGTAGCCACTTGCCACGACGGCGAGCATCGAGGTATTGCTGAGTGATCTCCCAGACTTCCTCTTGCAGCATCGCAAGCCGATCTTCCGAGAGATAAATGAACTCGCGATGGAATGCTTCGGGACGTGAATACCACTCGGTGAGTCGCGATTGGAATTCAACGTCCGTCTCCGGCATCTGACGTTTGGCAGTCGACTTGCCACTCTTGTTCTTGGCCGCTAGCTCGGTGTGTCGAGCTTCGTATTCCGCCTGCGTTTCACCAGCACTTTGCTTGAGACGTGCTTTTAGGAGAACGTTGTAAATCACGCCGACGATTGGATAGCCAAGTTCACGCAGATAGTGGCAATACAAAGCGATCTGTGTATCGGTCCATAGCTTGTCGAGGTAGTTCGCATCGACCATCGCAGCCGTCTTATGCTCAAGCAGGTACATCCCATCGTGGCAGCGGACAATCGCGTCGACTTTGCCAGCGATTCTAAAGGTTTGACTCTGCCGGCCAGTATCTGGATTCCGAATCTCGCCGACGAACTCTTTCTCGACTTCGACAACTTCGAATTCCTCGACCGAGTATCGACCTGCGTAACCAGCGATGATTGCTCGCGCCAAATGCCAACTCGCCATTTGACCTGCATCAACGATTCGATTTTCGAACGCATCGTCGATGTAAGCGTTGACGTCGCTCAAGCGAGACTCAACGCCTGCGGAGCGATACCAAAGTTCAATAGCGGTATGAATAACGCTACCGAACGACAACGCCTCAGCTCGTTCACGTGGACGCAAATTGTCGACGTATCGATTCTTGTACTTACGAGGACAATTGCGATAGGTATTGAGTGCCGAATAGGTCAGCAGTGTTTTATCGGCAGTTTCGCTTGGGGCGATGACTTGGGACATAAATCTCTGTACTAATGAATTGGTTGCGATGGGTGGTTTTTTGGACTAGGAAATGCTCGACTCGCCGGAGCTGTGCGACTCAATTGGGAGCCCGTTGAGTCGCTTCGCGCCGCGCTGCAACGCGAGTTGCGCCTCGGTGACCGGACCAAGCCGAGCGTTGATCTGTCGGCATTCCTTGCAGATGCGATTACCAGCTCCTTGCGAAAGGAATTCCTTGTTGCACTTGAGACACCGTCGATTGGCGATGTCCGTTGGTTTCATTGGTTTGTTCATGGATGTAGTCACAGTAAGAGATTCCGTATCCAGGAATCGCAAGGACACGTCATGCCAAGTCGCCGATTCGGGGGTGTCGTAGTGCGCGACTTCGCGAACTCGATCAACCATCGGACAAACCTGATCACGAAACGCAATGATCGCGTCACGAGCCTTCTGTGAGAGAGACCATTGCTGCTCCTCATTAAGAACAAGCGTAGCGTCCAAGGTAATGGCTAGTCGACTAGTCTGTTGGCTGACGATGCGCCGAGCGCGTTCGCCAAGCATTTCATCGGTCGTAACGAACAGCACAAACGGTTGCGGGTGCATGACAATCAGCGTATCGACGCAAATATCAACGTGATCCGCCGAATTGGCTTTCACGAAGAATAGCGAGAAGCCTGCACCATCCAGCTTGCCATATTGACCAAGTTGGAATCGATGAATCGGCTTGCCAAGATTTTGAACCCGCGGAGTGAAACCAATGCATTCTGCAAGTAGCTTAGCCAACTTCGATACATCGAATTCAAAGCAAACCAAATCACTGCGATTGAGCGGGACAATCTCGTCGGTGACATTGTTGAGCCCTTCGAACTCGCCATCGGTAACTTCTGTGACGATGTAGCGTTCGTGCGGCCGGCCAGGAACTGGAATCGCGGCAGAAAGCTCACCCGTTGCAGTTAGCAATTCCCACGCGGCCCCTCCATCGCACCTGAGCCGCTCGCGCCGACCAGCGCGAGATAGTGCCAACCCGCGAGTTTCATCAAGCACTTGCCAGAGCCGGCTCATGACGCTGCCTTTTGCTCGATGACTTCGTGACGATATAGCCGCGTTGTACCAGCCACGATTCGATGGTGGGCGCATCCAGACCGTGATTGTAGATCGCAACGTTCGGTGGACGAATTGTGATGACACGTTCTGCTTTGCGTCCAATCACACACATCCTGAACGTAGCCTCGAGCATGCGACGATTCTTGTGTATACCCTTGTTATGATGCTCAGCCCAAGCGAATAAGTCTTTGGCCTTTCGAACCGTGATCGCCTCCAAGACTTCCGAGTCCTCGAGCTTCAATTCAACTAACCGAACCGATCGAACACCATCGATGTCACCGGGCGATAAAGAAGCATGGCCATATTCACGCAGTGGATCAAGCGTGTACTTTTCGCCAACAGGAAAACAGTTCTCGTCATCAAAGAAGTGCTTGCCAATCAGCCGGCAGTAGAGTGCCTTCTCCTTGCGAGTCTTGGCATTCAGTCGCAATTCACCCAGCGATCGCTGAAAGATAGCTGTGTCGCATTGAACCGGGCGATAGGCGATCGATCCGAACACCCCATCATCCAATGTTTGCTCACGCCTAAAAAGACTTCCATGACGTATAGACATCTCGACTTCGGTTTCATTGGCGAATATCTCGACACGCGTCCCATGTCCTTGCAATCGCTCGACAAACCAGGCGTCTAGATCCCGTTCAAGCATTTGTACTTGCTCGGCCTTCGGCATCGTGAACCTTGGCACTGTTGGCTGTGATGACTGAAAGCAATCAAACGCCCGACATCGCTTAATTCTTCCATGAGCATGTTGCTTCAGCAGCTTCTCCCGTTGATACAGCCAAGCCGCAGTCATTATATCGGCCGCCGAGTATTCACCGTCCGTCGTCAGTCGCAAGTCCGCGAGCGACAAGCTATCCAACAACTGATCCACAGCCACCTGCGTCGCCATCTCGTCGATGATGCATACAGCGTCCAACAAAGAGTTCGGTGTGTCTCGATCGGATTGCATGATCGCACCGATGATCGCTTGGCAGCAGAGTGCCGTCGGATCGCTAACATTGACCTGCTTGGACCGGAAGAACTCTTCAAACGGTTTCAGCAGCGAGCACAAACGCTCGGTACTGTTTCAATCGCCAAATGACATTGTAGTGGGCTTTGCCCGAGATTTTGGTTATGTCATGCTTCTACGTTGTGCAATTGTCCTGAATAGTCGTGATGGCTTTGAGGAAATATGTTCCTCTATCTTTAGGGTTACACGCAAACTAGGCAGTCGGACGATTCGAAGGTCGAAGATATTGGAAAATAGTTCACTTAGTTGGTCTCCCCGTCGCGACTTCAATGCGATGGCCCTCTATCTATAGGGTTACACGCAAACGAAGCAGTTGGACGAAGTCAATTGGCAAGAATTTTGAGAATAGTTTTAACGCCCTCGATTTTCGGGCCAGTAGTTGGAGACGGGTTTCTTACGGGCTAGCGAACGAAGACCAGTACGTACAGTGTCGTGAGCGTAACGGTTACGATGTTTGATGGTTGGGCCGAGAACGGCCAAGCTCATCCAGTTGCTGGTTTTGGTACAATAGGGTCTTGGCTGAGAAAACACTTGTTCAATACCGTTCCGAGCCCACTCATGGATGAACCTTCGCAACCGACGATCTATATCCTTGCTGGGCCAAACGGCGCTGGTAAAACAACTTTTGCAGATTCATTCTTGCCAACGTTCGCCAATTGCCGTGAGTTTCTCAATGCCGATCTGATCGCTGCGGGGTTGGCTCCGTTTGCTCCCGAGACGCAGGCTATTCGGGCTTCAGAGCTGTTGCTAAGCCGGATCAGGGAATTGGTTTCTGCTCGCGCTACATTCTCGTTTGAGACCACACTGGCAGCGAGGAGCTACCGTACTTCAATACTTGAATGGCGTCGCTTGGGATACCGCGTTGTCCTTTACTTTATCTGGCTCCTTTCTGCAGAGATGGCGATCGACCGAGTCGCCAGTCGAGTGCAGCAGGGCGGCCATGACATCCCTGAAGCTGTCGTGCGCCGCAGATATATCCGCGGACTGGCGAATCTTTTCGAGTTATACGCGCCTATTGTCTCCAACGCCTATGTTTTCGATGGAACAGCTTTCCCGCCCATCTTGGTCGCTGAAATTGACGGTGAAAATACGCTCGTTCTCGACTATACTCGATGGGAACTCATACTACGGCAGAGAACGGACGCTTCAAATGATTAGACACAACGATCCAGCTTCCCTAGGTGCAAAAGCAGAGCTCGCTTTTGAAGATGCCTGTCGAAAGGTCATTGAGAGGGCCCGCGCGTCGAACACCAAAATCGTTATCTGCCGCGATGGCAACGTGGTAAAGTTGACACCAGAGGAAGCGACCACGGAGTTGGAAGCGAACTTGGCCAAACGGGATTCCAACATCCCCAACTAAACGGTCCTCGCATCGCAAGACATTAGGGGCATGCGGACTCAAAGTGTACGTCCATCTGGCGGCACCTCTTAACACATGTCCGTCCTCTAATAGCTCGCTTCGTACGATGACTTAGTCGCCTCTGTGAGTGTCTCCCTATCTCAACTCAGACGAGTTTATCTCTGTTTGTGTTAACCAATTCAGATTCAGTTCGCAGCAGTTCAATTTCTCGTCGAATTTCCACAAACTGGTTTCGATCGAAGACAAAACGTCGGAACAAACGAATCTCTGCTTTACAAGCCGATACCCACGTTTCTCACACTATCTACAACTCGCCATGCTCCCGATGACGTTCTTCGCACGGGGAGACTCAAGGTTGCGCCCGTCAGTGCAAAAAATCGGCCTCGAACTCTCTGACTCTCTCTTTTCGGGTACCTCCAGAGTTAACACAGAGTTCTCATTCGGAGTCCGGATGAGAATGATTCGAAAACTGCCTGTTTTCTAAATGGCGACAGAAGGCTTTAGCTAAGGCACCTTTCTAAGTATCCTTAGCTCAGTCTCTGGAAGACTGGGTTGGTTAGCTTGCCATCCTTCCAGAGTTCGCAGCGCCATGTTCCTTGCGGGCGTTTGAGATCACTGGAGAGCTCTGAATCATCTTTACGCGATATGCTCGCATCCACTCGACCCGTATCGCGGAGCGACTCGAGGCTCGACAATAATTGGGAGCTTATCTTTCCGGAATTCATCAGGATGTCGATTGCTGAGCGAAGCAGTTTCAGGTCCGCTTGAGACGGTGGAGCCGCTTGCGTCTTTTGCAGGGTTACGTAATTCTCCAGCTGAGAAACGGCTTCCTCGGTTCGCTCTGCGCGGACTAACGCAGCGGCATATTGTGGAATAAGCGGAATCGTCCTCGATTTATCCTCTGAAGTAGAAAGGCCTTGAAGGAAGTCTCCGTAAAGGTCAGCAGATAGCGCAGGGCTGTCGCCACTTGCCTGCAGCAGCTGTATGCGAAGGTTGCACAGTGCGAGAAAGGCTGGATCGGAATATCCTAAGTCTCTCTTGGCACGACTATAGTTGTCGCCGGTAAGTTGGAGTGCCGACTTAAGCTGCTGATGTTGGGCCAACCAAGTAGCATGCCACACAGTGTTTCAGAGCAACATAATCAAGTCCCGGAGCCGATTTCGGCCTTCAAAAAATGACAACACTCCGATACCAAGAACTTCCGAGGACTGGAAACCGACAACTTCATACCATCACTTCTTGCGATAATGCTGTTCCCAAGAGAGTATTCGGCCAACTGCAGCCGACAGGCTTCTTGAACAAAGGCCTTGAGCTTCTGCTCCACTGGCTCACTCTGCCAGGAGCACCGCAGCTCCCCCAATCCGTCAAAGCACGCCCTCACTCCGAACGTCGCAAAGTCAAAGCTTCATTGGTTCGGCCCAGTTAATCGGGAAGTGCAACTACGTGAATTTGTCCTTCAAATGTACCCACGGCCAATTGCTTGCTGTCGCGTGAGATCGACATTGTTCGAGGTGACCCAGCTTGCTCAGTAAGTATGCCTAGGTATTTTCCCGTCTTCGCCTCCCACCGATGAACGCGGAATTCGGCCCCTTGTGATTCTCTCTTTAGCCCGACGGCAATGAGGGATTGTCCATCCGGCGCAAATGCAACTCGAACGTTAGAACGTGGGCGGAACGCAGCAAAACGATGTTTCATTTGACCGCTTTCGATATCCCAAAGACGAACACAGCCGCCATCTTCCTCGCCTTCACCTCCGCTGGCCAATAGACTTTCATCGGGAGAGAACGCAACGGAAGTGATACCGTGCCACGCCGCTCCAACCAACGTGGCTTGTAGTCGCCCTGTTTCCACGTCCCAAATCCGAATCAGTTTGTCGATACCCGCACTGGCAAGCCGCTTCCCGTCACTTGAAAAGAAAACAGACTGAACGGTATCTGTATGCGTAGTGCGATCTGACCACTTAAGCGTTTTTGTAGCCAGTTCCCACACGCAAACTTCCCCGCCGATATGAGCCCCAATTAGACCGTCAGCATCGACGACTTTCGTGCCGGCAGCCAACCAACGACTGTCCGGCGAGATTGCGATCGACAATGGGTCAGATGTAATCGGCACGCCCAGGCCAGCGAGCGGCGCACCGATCAGACTACCTGAAGACTGCCTGTTAACTGGATTCCAAAGCAGGATTTCACATTCACCAGCCGGTCCCGTCCGCCAACTCGCCGACGCAATGTTGCTGCCATCCGGAGCGCACGCCAATCCAATCAACACAGCGTCAGTCTGACGAATCACCTCCTGCCGGGCCGTCGCAACATGAAACGTGAGCACACTCCTTTTCTGTTTGAGATTGTCCCTGCCCGACTTTGTCAAAATGGCGAGGGTGGATGAGTCTGGCATCCAACACACATCGTCCACTGAAGCGGACACATTGAAGGTACTGATGGAGGCGTGTTGATCTCCGGAATTGATAGGGGCAGACGTTCGGGAAACCTGAACTTGATCTTTCGGCCAAAAGTTCAATACAACGGCCCCTACTACCAACAAAATGAGTGCGATAAGAATTGTCAGTCTTCTGAGACGCATGAAGTGTGCCTTTCGTGGACTCGTGTATGCATTCGCGAGACAGTGATCAACATGTGTTTGACGTCGTTCATAGGCGGTGGCAATTTCTTGGGGATTGCGCCGAAAGCATCCACGTAAGTCCTGGGTTTAGGGTGGATGCCACTCGAATTTATTCCAACCGGCGTCAGTGAAATCGTGCTTCGTGGGGTCGTAGGTTTTTAGGCAACGATTAACGGGGAACTAGTCCTTGTGTTCTCGCTGGTATGTCCTACTACCACCACTCAATGGATTTGAACCTAAGTTTTGCTGTCCGCTTTTCGGACGCGGAGCATCTTCCGGTCGGAAGAACCCTTGTCCATTTGCTTCGCGGAGCATGATTTTCAATTGGAGGTCAACCGATTCCTGTTGCGATTCAAGTCGTTTCTGGAGCTTTGCTTCGCTCTCTGCAATTTTGGCTTTTATGTCGTCAAGTTCGCGTACGCGATGACGCATGTCAGCTATGAAATACTGTGCCAATGCCTCCCTCAATTGTTGCTGGATTACAGAACTATCTTCACCTGACGCAAGTTTTGCTTTAGCTTCTTCAATCTTCTTCAATGCGACCTTTCGCGGATCGGGAGGTGACGTTCGGTATGTCAATGTGAGTTCGTCTCCTACGGTTGAATAGGATGGGTCGCGAAGTAATGTGCCACTGGTAGGTTTTTGACTTGCGTCTAAGTCAAGGAAGCCAATCGTTGCGTCAGTTCCCCACGCGCCCAAGTTGCGAACGTGATCCAATGTTTTGATTTCACTGGGTACGATTGGCTTCCACTCGTTGTCATCTGGCGCCGTATCTTGTCCGGTGGCAAATGCAGAAATAGTACAGAACACAATAGCTGCGAAGTTCATGGTACATACGTTCGTCAACCGATTTGAAAACCTCATCTCACATCTCCTGATTGGTTGGTCTGCGACTCAGATTGGAAATTGCCCTGCAATCGATCCAGTCGCTGTAGAAGCGATGGCAGAGTTTGTGATTCGGTTTCATTCAATAACGAGTCGACAGAGAACACAGATGGTGTGTTGATCGCGTCGATTCTTTGACGAAGATTGCTCATCGATTCGGCGAACTCATTTGACTCTGTTGAATCAAGAAGAGGTGATGCGTTCGACACGTCACTGCCCCTTAACTCAGTCTCTCTTGTTGCTGGCGTTTCAGCAGGAACAATTGACAAACTCACTTGTCTGAAGAAAACCGACGCGACCGAAGCCCCTGTGACTAGCAGCGTGACGATGATGGTTGAGGCAAGTACTTGTGGGTGGCGAATGGCGAATCGACGGAATCTTCGACGGAGACTGTTTCTCGGTTGTTGAATCTGAGCCAACAAGTCGACGAGCGCGTCACGCACTGCCTCGGCAGACGAAAACCTGCGGCTCGGCTGCTTTTCGAGCAGTCGATCAACGATCACTGACAATTCATCGGCGATGTCGGTATTGGCTTGCCACAGCGGTTGGTGCGGAGTGTGGCAAATTCGATTGAGCACACCCATGGCCCGCTCGGCTCGAAAGGGCGGATGGCCGGTGGCCATGAAGTACAGCACAGCACCGAGGCTAAATAAATCCGTGCGTTGATCAGTTGGCTGGCCGTTGGCTTGTTCAGGTGACATGTAGTGAGGTGTGCCCGCAATGATGCCGGATTGCGTGAGACTCGCATCGTCGGCGGTGCGCGCCAATCCGAAGTCGGTCAGCAAGACTCGTTCGACTCCGTTCTCAAGCAGAATGTTTGCGGGCTTAACGTCGCGATGGATGACGCCTTGCTCATGAGCAGCTGCTAAGCCTGCTGCCGCTTGAATACCGATCCTCAGGATCTCTCGTGTTTCAAGCGGACCTTCGCAGTCGACTCGCGATTGCAGTGACTGACCTGAAACAAATGGCATGACCAAGAAAGGGTGATCTCGATCTGCATCGACATTGTGAATGGCCACGACGTGTTCATGGACGACGGCGGCAGCAGCCTTGGCTTCGCGAGCAAATCGAACTCGCGCCGGTCCGCTTGTCGCCAAATGACGCGCCAGCACCTTGATCGCCACCGGACGATTCAATTCAGTGTCGAATGCCTTCAGCACGACTCCCATGCCGCCGGCGCCAATGACACGTTCGATTTCGTACCGTCCCAGACGTCCCAGCATCTCAGAGTGACTTGGGGGCGAAAGAATTTCGCGAATTGATTGGTCGTTCGTAGTCCGTTGAGTTGCAGACTGGGTGTGTCGATATCGCGTTAGAA
>JBEBHM010000267.1:0-10415 GCA_040080875.1 Pirellula sp. | reverse complement strand
CCCCAGACAAAGGAACTTTTCGAGCAAATGGATGAAATCAAAAAGAAGGAGCCGCCCAAGCCTGAGATCTCAGCACGAGTATTGGGCCAACGCGATAAGGACCGCCGGACCACTTATGTTCTTCGACGGGGCGAGTTCCTTGAGCCTCTTAAAGAATCGGAGATTCGGCCGTCCGGGTTGGACGCCCTTCCAAAGTTAATGCCGCGAGAGCCTGATGTCGAACCGGATCGATTGGATCTTGCGAGTTGGCTTGTATCCAAAGACCATCCGCTCGTCCCTCGGGTCACCGTCAATCACGTTTGGAGAGCGTTGTTTGGGGCAGGGATTGTCAAGACCGCTAACGATTTCGGCGTTCGAGGCGAGTTGCCGTCACATCCTGGACTGCTCGATTGGCTAGCTCGGGATCTTGTGGAGCGGCAGGCATGGTCTCGCAAGAAGCTAATCAAGCAAATCGTAATGTCTGCCACGTATCGCCAATCATCCCATCAACGCTCGGATCTTCAACTCTCAGATCCCACGAATCAATGGCTTGGTCGGCAGAATCGATTGCGAGTCGAGGGGGAGATTGTTCGCGACATTTGTCTTGATGCGTCCGGCCTGCTTAGTCGCAAAATTGGCGGCCCGAGCGTCTATCCGGCTTTGCCGGCTGGCGTCGCAGAGCTTAGCTATGCAGGTAATTTCAAGTGGAAGATTTCAGATGGCGGAGATCGATATCGGAGAGGCATGTACACATTTTTCAAACGCACTTCGCCTCACCCGAATCTCATTGCGTTTGACTGCCCCGATGCAAACTTGACATGTATCGAGCGTAACAAGTCAAACACACCGATTCAGGCATTGGTTTCTTTGAACAACGAGTCGTACATTGAGACGGCCAGGGCGTTTGCCAAGCGAGTGCTTTCCAATCCCGAGTTAACAAACCATTCGAGCCGGCTGGCTTGGGCGATGCAAACATGTGTTGCACGTTCTCCAAGGGATGAAGAGATTCGTGAATTGCTGTCACTGTTGGAAGATAGTCAAGAATTGTACCAATCCCACGCGGATGAAGCAAAAGCGATCGTGGAGTCGTATTCGATCCCCGGCGTTCACGAGTCAGAGATCGCGGCGTGGATCGCAACGTCTCGAATCCTGCTGAACCTGGACGAATTCATAACTAGAGAATAGGCGTTGCTTCGATGAGACTTAGGCCAGAAACAATTCAACATCTTCGGCGAGACTTTCTCACCACCTCGGCGAGTGGACTTGGAATGGCAGCGCTCGGAGCCATGCTCGGAAACGATGGGTTAGCCAACGCTGGCGAAGGCGACTTGGTTAAGTCCAACCCGCTCGCGATCAAGCCTCCACATTTCGCTCCGAAGGCAAAGAATTGCATATTCCTGTTGCAGGCGGGCGCACCATCGCAACTGGATCTCTTCGATCCCAAGCCGAAACTCAACGAGTTGCATGGTCAACCGCTCCCCAACGAGTTGTTGGAGAAGGTTCGATTTGCGTTCATTAAGAAGGACTCTGCAGTCTTGATGGGGTCTCCGCGTGAATGGTCCAAGCATGGGCAGTGCGGAATGGATTTCTCTGATTTTTTGCCGAACATCGCTACGTGTGCGGATGATATCTTGATGATTCGCTCAATGCAGTCTGAGCAATTTAATCATCATCCTGGTCAACTGCTTTTAAGTTGTGGGCGGGCGACGTTTGGATTGCCAACCATTGGAAGTTGGCTGACGTATGGTTTAGGCTCGGAATCCGCGAATCTTCCGGGATATGTCGTTTTGACGAGCGGACGCGGTTCGAGCGGAGGCGCTTCCTTGTGGTCGAGTGGGTTTTTGCCGGCGCACTACGCGGGCGTTCTATTTCGTAGTGAGGGTGAGCCCGTACTCAATCTTTCGAACCCGAAAGGACTCCCGCCCGAGTTGCAGCGTCGTGGACTCGATGCGTTGAAATCGCTGAACGAATCCCGTTTGAGCGAGATGCAAGATCCCGAGATTGCGAGCAGGATTGCGAGCTATGAATTGGCGTTTCGAATGCAGTCGGCTGCCCCCGAGTTGATCGAGATCGCAGGTGAATCGAAGTCGACCCTGGATGCGTATGGCATCGATCGCCCTCAGCACCCCAAAGCCACGGGGCGCGGCAATGTCGCCAACGCGCATCTCTCGTTTGCAAGAAACTGCTTGCTGGCACGTCGGATGGTGGAGCGTGGCGTGCGTTTCATTAACGTCATCTACGAGGCGTGGGATCAGCACAGCGATCTAGAGCAAGACTTGCGTTACAACAGTTGGGTTGTCGATCAGCCGGTGGCGGCGTTATTAAAAGATCTCAAACAGCGAGGCATGCTTGACAGTACATTGGTTGTTTGGGGAGCTGAATTCGGTCGCACGCCGCTCGGTGAGAATCGAAACGGTCGAGCGGCAAATACTGGCCGGGATCATCATCCCTTCGCGTTTACGCTTTGGATGGCAGGTGGTGGGATTCGTGGTGGACAAGTGTATGGTGAAACCGACGAGATTGGTTGGGGCGTTGTGCGCGACCCAGTACACATGAATGACTTCCACGCGACCATGTTGCATTTGTTCGGTCTAAACCATCTTAAACTAACACACCGCAGTCAAGGTCGAGATTTTCGATTGACCGATGTTGCGGGCAAAGTCGTTCCGCAGTGGCTTGCTTAATTCTGCTGGTACAACTCCAATACGGCGATGAACAAGTTACCAAAAGACGCTTGGCCGTTGCTCGGTCGCTTGCTTGCGTTGTTCAGCGTTTTAGCTGCTGCGATCGCTATTATCTATGTGTTTGAAGCCTCCATCGCTTCGATTCAAAAGAGCGACGCTTGGGCGGATGTTGCAACTGAACCCAATCAGGCAACCCTTTCGCAGGCTTGGCCCAAGTCGGCGCGTAAATTCCAGTTCGCACGTTCCTCAATTGGGATGGGTGGACGATTTTGTGCTTATGCCGTGGATGGCGCCCCAGATGATTTGGATGATTTTGCGAAGAACGAGTTTTTGGCGCATTGGAACAAACCTAAAGCAGAAGCTCAGTTCGATCAACCGTCGCCATTTGATGCCGGTACCATTTCGTTCTTGGAAAAAGCATACCGAGTCAAGCTGACTTGGCTGCTAGCGCCGGAGTCGAGCCGTGGTACGGTCTATCGAGATAGTGAAAAGGGGAGTAGTCAATCTCCGACAATCTTCGTCGACCGAACGAACGGCATGCTCTACTCAGTGATCACGGATTGAGGAGATCGTGCTACTTTCGTCTCAAGTCTTAGCTCAATGAAGCGAATGATTTGTGAGATTGGAATGTTGCAAGATCTCAGATGACTTCAAAGCGCTGAGCACAGGTTCAGTGATTTACTTGACGATCACCGTGATCGGTCGGTGATCCGAGTCCGGTGCAGAGTCGCCAACGCCGCGATAGAGAACTTTGGTACCTTTGGTGACCAGCGCATGATCGATGGGGATGGCAAAATCTTTCAGGTCCGTTGGCCAAGAGGCAAAATGGCCTCGGTATGTTCGTGAGTCTTCGAGGTTAGCGCGATTCATCAATCTTGCAAACGGGGGAGACCAAGGCGTAATATTGAGATCGCCGATAATGATTCCGGGTTTGTTCGACTGATTCGCCCAATCAGCCAAGGCATTCAATTGCAGGTTGCGATCGAGTGTTTTTTGGTGTAAATCCGGGGAACGCGTATGGACGGCGATCACTCGGTAGCTTGAGTGCTCGTCGGTCTCAGGAACATCCGCTTCGATGACTGGCATGCCTTGATCTGCAAGATCAAACGATCGAAAGCGAGTGCCAGGAATGCGGCTGAGCATGGCCATACCTCGACCGGTGTAATCGGGCAGCCAGTAAGGATATGGATATTCGGTTTCTAGCACCTTCAAAAGTTCGGCGTTGTGGTGTGTAAGTTCGACGATTGCGACGATATCGGCATCGCTTTCGCGTATTGACTTGAGCACTTCATCCGGTGATTGATTCATGACCCAAATGTTCCATGCAAAAATCTTGAGGCCAGGCACGTCGGCATGGTTGGGTTCCAGCGGCAGTGTTGTCCACGGAAGTGTCACCCAAGTGAAGTAAAGCCAAGGCGGGAGCACCATGATAAAACGATGCCACCATCGAAGTCGAGATTCTCCAATACGGAATCTGAGTCCAAGAACGGAAAACAACAATGCAACGCTCAAGGCGACCCATGTATGCCATGACAGATGGGATGCCAAGTCCCAAATCGGATGCATGTCGCTCATGATGCGAGCAATCATGACACACCATGAAAAGACGGCCCACGTGGCAGTTATCAAAAGAAGTCCACGTTCAAAAATGGAAATCGAAAAAGCTGCAGTTAGACTAGCCTCGTCGGAATTGTTGGGTTGGTTGGATGCTTTTGTATTCATGGTTCGCTATCTGACCCAAACACGGACTTCGTATTCGATTTGATCGTTATCAATTTCTTCGTGAGCCAATAGAAGGTCTTGAACTGCCGCGATAGCAGCCCAATAGGAGTCTTGTGAGAGAGTCTTGTACAATTGAGCCACGAGCTGTTCAAGCATTCGCAAGCAACGGCGATCGTCACCCATTTGCGGCCGAGCGAGAACCCAAGCTTGCTTCCAATCTTCGGACCACTCGTCAACTAGACCTGGATGGAGCGGTTCGGAACGGTAGATCATTTCCGCAACAGGCCCAGCCAGGGCTACATTGAGTTTGTCGGCCAATGAGCTCCCTGAGGGCCAATGAATCTCGACTTGGCCGTAGTACTTTGGTTCCTCGCATGCAATTGAGGCCCGCGAGGTTTTAGCTCCGCACAAAGTAGCCATCACGCAGTGACCCGCTTCGTGGTAGGCGGTTCTCAGTTGTTCCTCGTCATCCATGATGGCAACAAAATGATTCCTACTGCAGAGCGTGACTCGCCACGTCCATGTTCCATGTTGGCGCCATCCGATTTCGGAGAAACCGGATTACGTACTCACTAGCGCATATTCACAGACGGCGTACTCACACGTGTCATTTTGCAGGATCGCTCTTGGCTCCTTCCTGAATGGCAAAGACACGATTTCGGTTGGCAATGAAAATCGACTCGTTAGCAGCCACGGGGGTTGTGTAAAGGGAAGAGCCGAGATTGATTTCCGCGATTTTGTTCCTTGTCGCCGAGAGTTCGAAGATCGAAATATCGCCATCTTCGTCGCCGATATAGACTTTGTTGTCCGCAATGAGAGGCGAGGCCCAAGAAGCTGCGAGCATATCGAAGGTCCAATGCGCGTTGCCTTTTTTGGCATCGAGGCAATGCAACACGCCGCTGAAATCCGCGATGAAGAGCAAGTTGTTTTTGATTGCAACGGTACCGCACGTTCGGTGCATCGTCGATTCAAACTCGGATACGTCATTTCCGATATAGTGCCAAACAGCGGCTGAATTTGGGTTGTCGCGCTCGACGTCACCTTCGGCAGCTACCATCGCTTGTTTGCGTTTGTGCGGAATCGTTTTTTTCATGTCGGCGGAATTGTAGACAAGAGTTGGGCTAACATCTCCTCGTTTCGTTGGGTCGATACACCATAGGTGACCGCCACCTTCGCCGTGTTCTGGGTCCTCACCGACAGCCACATAAATCAGTCCGTCGTAGACGACCGGAGTGGCGATGATGTGATTGCGCGTAGCCCCATTGAGCTTGTAGACCGAATCTTTGGGGTTGCAGTCAAACTTCCAAAGCAATTTGGCTTTCCCACGGTCGCCATTGGAATCGAAACTGTAGAGCCATCCATCTCCTCCGCCGAACAAAACTTGTTCTTGCCCGCCAAGGACGGCTGCAGCAGGAGAGGACCACTGACCATGGAGAATATTGGCACCCGGCGAATTATCCGTCCAAAGCACTTCGCCAGTGGATCGTCGCATGCAAATAAAACTGGGAGCTTTCTCCTCGGGAACGGTCAAGTGCGAATCGTCGACTCCGTTGGAAGAGTTAACGAAAAGAAGATCGCCGACGCTCGTCACAGAGCAACTGCACATATTGTGCTGCGAAACGCCGAGCGAAGCCATCATATCCAGCTTCCATACTACATCGCCCTCGTCTTTATTTTCGTTAGGCTCTTTGTTGAACGGTCCATCGTTCTCACCATCATGGAATCCCTCCGTGTCCATGCAAACCACTTCGCCCCGGCTAGTGACGTACCAGCATCGATCGCCATCGATCAACGGAGCGCAGCAGATCCCTTGATGGGGCCAGTCGTGTACACGACCTGTCGGCAGTTTTTCGCTGCTATGCTGCCAAAGGAATTTGCCATCTTTTTCGTCAAAACACAGGAGCACACCCAAGTCCACTTCGGCGGGATAACGTTTGAGGTAGCCGTTGCCGTTGTTGGTTCCAACGTACACTTTGCCATTAGCGATAACGGGATTTCCGTAAGTCTCCGATCCAAGGGGCATGGACCATCGAATGTTTTCGCCCGTTTTTACGTCAAATTTCGTCGGCAAGGGGCCCGTCATCGGAACATTATTCCGTTCGGGCGAGCCACCCCATTGAGGCCAATCTTTGGCTCCCACCTTGAGTTTGGCGATTGCAGCTTGGGCTACGGCAGTTGGGTCGTAGCTCTGTCCAAATACAGAGGGCGATCCCAAACAGCACACAGAAACCAATTGAAGTAGGAAAAAACTCTTTGCAGCCAATCGCATTTTGTCGCCTTGTTTAAGGGTTGAGTTTGAGAAACTGGTGGGTATCCCAGCATTCTGTGGGAAATTCCGGTTGGGAAGGGTTCCCAGTATACTGTACCCGTCGCTAATCGTGAAATAGATCTACGTCGCATGCGTCCGGAAGGTATTTGCTCACTTTTGGGGTGCGTTACAATTTTTTTTGTTCGAGCATTACCCGCGGATCTGGAGTAGAAACCCATGAAACTCGACATCGACCCTAGCATGTCAAAACAAGAGGTTCGTCGACACTTCCTAAAGAGTCTTGCTGCCGCCAGCGCGGCCGCACTCGGTGTCACGGAACCGAGGCTGTTGCTTTCGAGCGAAACTCCGTTGCAGCATCCCAAGGCAACTGCTGACGCTTGTATCTTGCTTTGGATGGCCGGTGGAATGGCAGCTCCAGATACTTTTGATCCGAAACGCTACGTTCCGTTCGAAGTCGGCGTTCCTGTAAAAGAGATCGAAAGCACCTTTCCCGCCATCGACACCGTCCTGGACAACATCAAGATAACGCGAGGTCTGGAGAACATCGCAGGAATCCTCGATCGCGGAACACTCATTCGTTCCCATGTTCTACCTGACCTTGGGAGTATCTTACATTCGAGGCATCAATACCATTGGCACACTGGATACGTTCCACCTCAGACGGTCGCTTGCCCGCATATCGGGGCCTGGATGGCCAAGGTGCTTGGACCACGCAATCCTGTCATACCTCCCTTCATCACCGTCGGACAGCGCCTCGAAGGTGTTGGCGAAGTGGAGGAGCTCAAGGCCTTTACCACGGCTGGTTTTTTCGGAAGCGAGTTTGGCCCCATGGTATTGCCTTTTCCTGAGCAAGCGGCCATGTCGGTTCGTCCACCCAAGGATATGCCCCCAGCAAGATTTGAAAGCCGATACAAGCTGTTCAAGCGACTAGTAGATGAAAATCCCAACAGGGATCGAATGAGCGACTACCAACAGCAGTCCATGCTACGAGCCATGGAGAATGCCTATCGACTCCTCGGCTCACGTGAACGCGAAGCATTCGACATTTCTTTGGAACCCAAGGAGAGCTACGACCGATACAACACCAGCCAATTCGGTCAAGGCTGCTTGTTGGCTCGACGACTTGTGGAGGCGGGGGCTCGATTCGTCGAGGTCACGACCGAGTACGTACCCTTCTTGAATTGGGATACACATGCCAATGGGCATGAAACGTTGGTTCGAATGAAAAAGGACATCGACCAACCCATCGCACAACTGATTCGCGATTTGGATGAACGCGGCATTCTCAATCGCACCCTGGTAGTCCTCGCCAGTGAATTTAGCCGCGATATGATCATGGAAGGCAAACCAGGCTCCACCGCAAACGACCAAACAACTTTCCCTGTCGAAAAGCTTCAGGAGATGAAGCATTACGGTCAGCATCGCCATTTCACCGGTGGCTCGTGTGTCCTGATGTTTGGTGGTGGGATCAAGAGAGGAACGCTTTACGGTGCGTCCGCAACAGAACGACCCTTTGTGGCAATCGAGAAACCGTTGAGCGTTATGGATCTGCACGCAACGATTCTAACGGCCATGGGAATCAGTCCCAAGACGGCCTATGAGATCGAAGGCCGTCCGTTTTATCCGACGGAGGACGGCAAAGGTACACCCGCCATGGAGCTGTTCAGTTAACGCTTCGGTTACCCCATTGTAAAACGATGGTCCCAATCGTTTTTGAACCATTTGTAGAACGATGGTCCCAATCGTTTCCGCATCAAAATCATCCTATCGATTTCTTCTCGCCGGGCGAGGCTCGACGGGGGGCAAGCCATCGTCGGGTTGGTTCCATAACCGCCACGGATCATGCAGTCGACGCATTTCGGAGAGCAGATGCGCCTCCATTTCGGCTAGTTTGTTAGCATACTTTGGATCGTCGGCCAAGTTGACTTGCTCCTTGGTTGGCGTCGCGTGCGTTAGCGCAATCACTTTCGGGTCATGATGTTCGATGAGGAACTCATTTGGATTTTCTCGCAAATTGAAAAGTTGGGTCTTGCGCACGGTACCGTCGAGCGCGTCGTACTTGATAAGTTTCCAATCCCCTACCTTTACCGATCGCATACCGGGTTTGGTACCGCCACAATAGACTCCGTACAGGGTGTCGCGAATGGAGTTTGATTTACCCATGAGTACAGGTTTGAAGCTAATACCCTCGCTGCTTGCTGGAGGAGCGATGCCGGCCAAATCGCACAAGGTGCTTAAGACATCCAGCAAATAAACGTTACCCTCGGCACGTGTTCCGGGCTTGATGCCAGGACCGTTCACAATCATGGGAACTCGCCAGGTATGTTGGTAAAGGTTTTGTTTGCCTTGCAAACCATGCCTGCCAATCGCGATGCCGTGATCCGCCGTATAGATGACGTACGTATTTTCGAGTTCGCCCATTGCCTTGAGTCTTTCAAGAACTTTTCCGATCTGGATATCGATGTTTTCACTGCAGGCAAATTCTCGACCTAGTTCGTTTCGAATAGTGCGTTCATCACGCCGTTCCCAGACACCACTCACAGCCACCTCATCGCGAAGCCCAGGATGTCCATGCGGAAACGGATGCTCGGGTAGATAGTTTGCGGGTAAGGCCGGTTGGTTTGCATCTGCCGGCGGGAATGACGACTTGTCCGAATGGTTGACCGCTCCATACTTCGCAAGCAATTCGGGCTTTCCGTTTCGTTCATCGTGAGGATGTGAGAAACCAAAATGGATAAGGAAGGGGGTTTTGTCGGCTGAATCGCGGCGTTCGTCAAGGTATTCCAGGACTTGTTTGGCATGCCATGCGCTGCCTGTTTCATCGGTACCACCTCGTTTGGACGCATCTCGCCGAACGGTGAATTGTTTGTTGGCCGCTTCGTAACTATTTCCCATTTTGCAAGTGCGCATGGTGGCGAAACCCGCACGATTGAAGACCGCAGGCATCGTGCCCGATTCGATATCGGACGGGCAATGCTCCTTCGCCCAAGGACTTATCGGCAAATGCCAGACGGTACGGCCGCACATGATCATATGCCGCGACGGAGTACAGACGGCACCGACAAACGCTCCCATATGGTAAGCCCCGTCGATGACCATGCCACCGGCAGCCAATCGATCCAAATTAGGTGATTGAAGTGGGGTATTCGGGTTGTAACATTTCAAATCCCAGGGCGACTGGTCGTCCACCACGATAAACAGAATATTGGGACGTTTGTCTGTGGCTGCAACCCAGGATGCATCCAGTACGCAAGCTAGAATCAAGGCTTGGACAAGGGACGTTGGTTTCATTTTTTTGGGTCCGAGGTCAGGAGTTTTTTCATGGCTTGCATTAAGATGGGTTCCGTTTCGGGGGCGACGTTCGAGGAGGTCGATTGTGTTTCATATCCCCCCTCGGCGTAGGCTACCGTTGTTCCGATATAAGCCGGTCCATAATCGCCATAAGCAGCCATCATCACATGCAAATCGGGTCGCATCGACTTGGCTGCCAGTTGATATTCGACAAATAGCTCGCCTGGCATACTCAGCAATCGTATATCGCCGATATGGAGACAACCGATATCGATTTTGTGCCCCGAGTGAACGCGTTGCAGCCACGCAAGTTGGTCAGCAAAGGATACGTAGCCCTTGGGGTCGGTCGACTTGAGTTTGGACACCAAGTCCTTTTCGTTGAGGTGAGGCGCTATGGGCAAGCTCACGGGTTCAATTTGCCAATGAATATCGGTGTTTGAAATGGGAGTCTTCTTGGTAGTCTCGTACGC
>JBEBHM010000988.1:0-2779 GCA_040080875.1 Pirellula sp. | reverse complement strand
CCACCGCTGCATGCTGCGCCACCATCGCCAGCTCCTGAAGCATCCGAGCCACCGCCATCCGTCGGGCCATCGCCGCGGTGGAAGTCGGCGTCGAGTTGCTGGCTATAGCTTGCTCCATCCGCGCTACCAAGCCACAGGAAACCGGTATCTGCAATCGAAGCTTCGGATTGTTTCTTACGATGTGTTTCGAATTCCTCGACATCGTTGTCGGTGTAGAACTGCCCATCCGAGATTCCAAGCATCTCATCGATCGCAAATAAGAGAGGAACGCTGCTAGCGGCTGCGACTCCGGTCGCGCCCAACTGGGCTAAGCGATCGTTGGACGCAGAAGTGCGATTGGTAAAACCCCAAGTTCGAGCCAACTGATGGTTGGCTTCATTTTTGGAAGTTCCTTTGTCATGGGGAGTATGGTGCAGGAATCGACCGAAAGCTGATTCGCAAAAGTGGTGATATTCTCGAGTGAACAGAATGAACTCGTGCCAAGCGTCATCGACCACTCGGCTGGGCATTCCAACCGGTGTTCCGCCGGGGGCTCGAGCTAAAAGACATACGCGAAAATACTCGCGTAGTGCTTCCAGCACCTGATCGATTTGGACAGACGTCAATTCGAGACGCCGTTTGGCAATTTTCTGAGGCAGCCCAGTTGGAAAACGGTATTTTTCGATAAATCGAAGCCGCTCGTTCAGTAGCGCCGTCCCCTTTTCCTTTTGCAGCGAAACCACCATAACTACGACGACAACGGTTACGAGAAAGAACGCCAATCCCAACGCTACGACTATTCCCATGGTTTGTCTCCGGAATCTCGTCAGATATTGATTTCAATCTTGGAAGCCCGCATTATAGATCAAGGCTCAAGGTTGCGTTGAATTGGGCGCACGGAATCAAAACCGGTCGAGTTCCTGCAGTCGATGGGCGCATGGCCAGACAATCAAGAGCACGTGAGCCATGGTCAAGAAAGAGGTTGAACATCCCCCTCAGGTTTCAATCAATCTTACCGATTGCCTAGCTTAGAGAAAGTGTAGGCAGTTATTGGGTAGGGGGGTAGAAAGTAGTCGATAGTGCGGCCGAGAGGACTTGAACCTCCAAGGGATTGCTCCCACTAGGCCCTCAACCTAGCGCGTCTGCCAATTTCGCCACGGCCGCATTAATAACATGAGAGCAACAGTATTGCTGGAAAGTTTAGGCGCTGTGGCTGTTGCGTCAAGTAACCCGTCCTACTATCGATAGCGGTTCTTCACGTATTTCTGCGGTACTGGGGCTTTGGTCCGGAGCGACTGGAGCATTTCCACGCGATCGCGATGGCTTGGAATGACGGTTCCACGATAGTGGTGGCGCCGAGTCATATTCCCGTACACATGGAGCGGACGATAGCTGCGTTCGAGGATAGGAGTGTTTTGGTTGGCTGTTTTGGCTGGACCATTCAAGCGACTTGGTCCAGACCAGCCCGGCTCTCGTTTGACACGAGGGGCATTTAATTTAGGTTTCGCATAGGCGGCCGAACCGATCACGACGAACATCAACGTGGAGACAATGAGAAATTTGAGAGATTTTCCGCTCATGATTGGAGGTCCCGAATGGATGGTGACAAAACTAGATGACAGACAGTTGGCCGCCTACCGTTGAGTCTCAAACTAGTCGTCCCGGATCCCGTTCCAAGTTGGTTGGGAGCATATCTGCGACTTGGCAGGAATTCCCTTCGTCACAATTCGCCTCGTAGGGATGACTTGCGTAGCGGTCACAATTCGCCGATTCGGAACGACCCGAACTACACGCCTTTGCCTCGCGAGCCTGCTTGGTATTCGTCGAGAAAATCGAAAGTTCGTTTGCTCTTTTCGGATTCTTCAAAATGCTATCAAACCCAGTATCTTCGCTTGAAATTCTCGTTGATCCGTCGGTTCCAACAGTCGCCGTCAGTTGTTTGGATGCCGTGGAGGAAAGCAATGTTGCCCCTTTGGAGGATTCCAACGTGGCGCTCGCACCCGAAGAAATTGCGACCCTTTCGTCGCTCATGGGTCGATACGACCAGTTGCTTCTCGAAATGGACACGCTCAGCGAAAGATTAGAGGAACTTTTGAAGATCGAGAGTAAAACGACTGTCCCAATCGTTTCCTAAACCGCTGGAACAAGCGTCCCGTTGTGGAAGCGTCGCTCCGCGACGCGCTCCCTTTGCGAAACAAATCGCTGAATTGGCGTTGCGAGGATCGGCAAGCGTTTTCTATTGTTGTCGGCAGTTCTTGCGAGACCTTTCCCATCGTCTCCAATCGTTCGGTTCTCGACGTTGATAAGTTCCGCGAATGGATTCCAAAACCGCGTTCCTTTTTGCTTCTCGCTTTTGGCCTGGATTGCATTTGTTATGGCTTAAGGGGGACGTTCATTCGCTCTTGGTTTCGCTGCTATTTGCTTGGGTTTTTGGATTAACATGGCTAGCATCCTTTGTTTGGCCCGAGTGGTTGTCCACCTATGTTGGACCGGATTGGCTCGCGAAACTATTGCTTTTTGCGGTATGGCTGGCGTTGGGAATTGCGTCAGTTGGTTCCGCCGTCAAGACATCGTTGGCAAGTTTCACGTCAAGTCCAAATTCAAGCACCGATAGGCAATCCAACTTGATGCTCGCCCAAGAGTACTACTTGCAAGCAAATTATTTTGATGCTGAACGTCTGGTTCGCAAAAATAATGTTCTTGGAGCGCACGACATCGAGGCGAGCATTTTGTGGATCTCCATATTGAGGCGTACTAAACGCATTACCCAGGCGTTGGAGATGATTTCCAATTTGGAAAT
>JBEBHM010000987.1:0-2779 GCA_040080875.1 Pirellula sp. | reverse complement strand
ATGTCATGATCACAAATTCGATCCGCTCACGCAAAAAGACTTCTACCAGTTGGCCGCGTTTTTTAACAACACGACTCAGTCGGCCATGGATGGCAATATCAAAGACACTCCGCCCATTATTGTCGTGCCACAAAACGACGATCGAGCTCGTTACTTCGAACTCGACAAGTTGATCGAAGAAAACCGATCGGCGACCAAGGCGCGACGCGACTCCGCGCGTGCGGCGTTCGAGGCATTCCTGAGTAAGGCGGAAGAACGGGAAAAGATCGTTTGGCAGCCCTTAGAATCGCAAGAATCTCTTGAAACTCACGTTCCGCTTGCTAGCTCAGACACCAAGTCGTTGGACTCTATCCACAAAGGGCATTGGCACCCACTGAGGCTGGACCAAGAAGCAAGCCTTGTTCCAGGGGTGATTGCTGATTTTGCGTGGCAGATCAAGGATGTCTTTCCGTCGCTGCCTGCCGGTGACGTGGAACGAGACCAGCCTTTCACGGTTGCACTTTGGGTCAAGGGCAGCGGAGACAATCAATCCGGCAGCTTAATTGCTCGCATGGATGAGTCGAATGGACATCGCGGATGGGACGTATGGCTTGAGAAAGGTCTGAGTGGAATGCACTTGGTCCATCGGTGGCCCGACAATGCCCTCAAAGTAGTCACCAAGACCAAGCTGCAGCCAGGCCGATGGCAGCATGTAGCCATCACGTACGATGGGTCCTCGAAGCCGGAGGGTATCAATATTCGAATCGATGGCAACGAAGTTCCAAAGAACATGCCTTCCAAGGGGCTCAGCGACACTACACGAACGACCGTGCCATTGACGATTGGTCGACGTTCCGAAGGTAGCCCAGCCAAGGACGTGCACATCCAAGATGTTCGCATCTATCGCAAACTCCTTGTTGGTTCTGAAATTGCGCAACTTGCCAGCGTACCCAGGTTGAGGCACCTCGCTTCCAAACCCAATCGCTCGGTGGAGGAAACCGACGAGTTCTATTCGTGGTACCTTGCGACCCACGATTCGGAGTTCAAGCAAGTAGACGAACAAGCGAAAACGCTTGCGAGCGAAAAAGATATGCTCAAGCTTCGAGGCACAGTAGCACACGTCATGAACGAAAACAAAGATGCCGCAAAAGCATTTGTGCTGACGCGAGGTGCCTATGACAAACCAACGACCGAGGTCTCTCCGGAGATTCCGCCTGTTCTACCTGCCATGCAAGAGGGGCTGCCTCGCAACCGACTTGGATTTGCCAAATGGCTGCTGCAGTCGAACCATCCATTGACGGCGCGCGTCACCGTGAATCGATTTTGGCAGGAAGTATTCGGTTTGGGATTGGTCAGTTCCTCGGGTGACTTTGGGGCTACCGGTCAAATGCCGACGCATCCTGAGCTTTTGGATTATTTGGCAATTTCATTTCGAGACGACGGCTGGAACGTCAAGGGCTTGTTCCGCCTCATCGTGACCAGCGCGACGTATCGCCAATCGGCGAGCGTGACACAAGAGAAACTATCGATGGACCCGACTAACAAATGGTTGTCACGTGGTCCCCGTTTCCGAATGGACGCTGAGATGATTCGCGACAGTGCATTGTCGGTCAGCGGCTTGCTGGTTCGACGAATCGGTGGACCCAGCGTGCGACCTTATCAACCACCCGGCGTTTGGGAAGCGGTGGCGATGCCGGAAAGCAACACACGCAAGTATGTGATGGATGAGGGAGAAGGTCTTTACCGCAGAAGCGTCTACACGTTTTTAAAGCGGTCAGCCCCTCCGCCCAACATGGATGCATTCAACGCCACCGCTCGCGAGGTATGCACCATCAAACGAGAGCGGACCAACACACCGCTGCAAGCTTTGGTGACGCTTAATGACATACAATTTGTCGAAGCCGCACGCATTCTCGCCAGTCGTATCCTGTTGGACGCCAAGTTAACCGGTGACAACAGCGCGCGCCTTCAGTCGCTAGCAAATCGATTGATCGCTCGCCCGTTTCGGGCTGACGAGTTAGGAATCGTTTCCGCCAGCTTCGACGAATTGCAGGCGTTCTATCTGCAGCATCCAGATCTTGCAGAGAAATTGCTATCCGAAGGTGCCAGCAAGTCCGATGCGTCGTTGAATCCGAGCGAGCTCGCAGCGTGGACCATGTTGGTCAATGAGCTGATGAATTTGGACGAAGTTCTCACAAAATAGCATGAGTGGAATAGATCGATGTTGAACCCAAGTGTCCATCCGCTGTTGGAACAATACGTGCGCAGTGAAACGAGACGGCAATTCTTTCGTTACGGCGGAAATGCGCTAGGTGCCGGCGCCCTTGCTTTTCTGGGAATGCCATTGGCCGCTTCGGATCGCGAGACCGATCGGCAGTCGGGTACATCTGGAGGTTTAGCTACGCTTCCTCATTTCGCTCCCAAAGCCAAACGAGTGATCTATTTGCACATGGTAGGTGGTCCCTCCCAAATGGACTTGTTCGATTACAAGCCGCAGATGAACGAGTGGTACGACAAAGACTTGCCCGATTCGGTGCGAAATGGTCAGCGACTGACCACCATGACCAGCGGTCAAGCTCGCTTTCCGATTGCCCCCTCGAAATACAAGTTTGCGCAACATGGACAATGCGGAATGTGGCTATCGGAACTCTTACCCGAAACAGCCAAAATCGTCGACGACTTGTGCTTTGTTCGTTCGATGCACACCGAAGCGATCAACCATGAACCCGCCATCACACTCATGCAGACGGACAATATGGTTACCGGCAGGCCATGCATTGGGTCCTGGTTGTCGTACGGA
>JBEBHM010000986.1:0-2779 GCA_040080875.1 Pirellula sp. | reverse complement strand
CGTTGGCCATACTCCAGGCACGCAACATTTTGATAATTTTTGGTACGACATTGGGGGCGCGCCGAACGCAGTCCGAGGTCTCGGACAGACGAATTACCTCCATAATCGTGGGTATGTCCGAAACGACCAGTACGAAGGCCCGTTCACGTACAGCCCAAAGCTGGTCTCTGGCGCCACAGGTGTTGCAGCCTTCTTGAATCCACCTGCGGTTGGTCAAAAATTCTCGGGGGTATCCGATGGATTAAGCAACACTGCGTTCATGCTTGAATCCGCTGGCGGCTTCGTTAGTTTTGGGGCCAACAATCCAGCCAATGGTTGGGGAAGCACTAGTTGGGGGCACGCCCCCAGCTACAGCGATTACGGCGTTTGCCCAAATAGCACCAACACAAACTGCATCAATACGCCTCAGGGGCGGGGCCTTTCGGCAGGACTGCCCGGTAGTCTTCATGCCGGCCGAGGTATCAATACCGTTTTTGGTGATGGATCGGTGCGCTCGATCAACCCAAGCCTTACGTTTGCAACATATGTTTACATTTGTGGCGGAAAAGATGGTGAAGTTGTTGCGTTCGAAGAATAAGAACCTCCAGAAAGAGTTTTCCATGTTTTCAAAATTGATTTATCGTGTTGGCTTGTTGGGAGCCGCATTGATATTTTGCGGCTGCTCGGGAGGCTCGGTAGATACGCTCCCGCGCGCGACCGGTCCAGAGAATCCATCGCTCCAGCCAATTCAAGCAAACGGTGCTGGAGCCCCGCAGAATTTGCCAACTGCCATCGCCAAGTAATCTCGCTTGTTGCAAATTGTGCACTGTCCAGATTCGTTTTTTGGGTAGTGGACCTTGTAAAAGGTCCTGCGGTTGAGCGCGACCTTGTAGCCTTGTCGCTCCGCGACCTTGTAGCCTTGTCGCTCCGCGACGAGGCGTTGCGGGCGAAAAGCAGTATTGGCGATTGCCGCACGATTCCAAAACGCGAGCGGCTACGGCGCTAAGATTCGCGTCGCGGAGCGACGCTTCCACATCTATCGAGTGGTAATGCAACTTTGCAGCGGTTTGAGAATATGATCGACGATATAGTTGTCCATCAATTCTGTAATAAGGCGTTCTAGACGCAGCAGTTCCGTTTTGAATTCCTCGTCGGGCCCAAGCGAATCGAATCGCCGAACCGTGACATAGACGCTTAATAACTCATCGCCGAATTCACCTGCCTTGGCTTGGAAAACCGTCGTCCGAGTCTCAAAGTTAATGCGTGCATGCGTGCGAAACGTATCGTCCAATGACAATTGGATGACCGGTTCGTAACTCATGAGATGCGAACCAGAACGATGTGACAGCGAGTCCAACCCCGCAGGCATGCCGAGCGCATCTGCCAAGATCTGGTTGTGATTGCCCCGGCAAGCATAATCAAATCCAAACATCAAGCCGATCGATTCGCAATCAAGTTTACTGATCGACATTGCATAAGGTACCACGTCCAGCACTTCGCAATGTTGATCCATGGCTTCCTCGAGCGAATTCGGATTGACGATTCCACTGCACAACCGTTTGGGTTCTGCAGACACCCAGCGATAGGCTCCGTGTTCCTTGTCCTCCTCAATTACAAACTCACCCTTTTCACGCTGATAAAAATGGCGAAGTTTCGGGTATCGCCGTTGCATTTGTTCAAAAAAATGAAGGACGGTTTCCCGCTGGCTGGGAAGATCCATTTCCGTATGCAAATGCATGTTGACGTAGAAATCGTCGCTAAGTGAACTGTAGGGGCTCATCGTGATGTTTTCCTAGCACTAAGAGTAGCAGCGAATAAGTCTTGCGTCCTGTAGAACCCAAGTATAGACCTAGACCTTCGCGTTTCAAAGGCTTGACAAGTCAATCACCATAGAATCCTGAGCAATCACCAACTTGGACGGAAGGTGATTGCCACCTTGTTCCAAATACTTGTCTATCTCAAGAGGGTCCTTGTTGCCTGCTAAGGGATTGATATGCGTCAGAATCAAGCGCTGTATGTGGGCTTGCGCAGCGCACTCCAACACGGCAGAAGTCCAGCTGTGACCGGTCTTAATCGCCAGATCAATCCACTGGTCAGTAAAATTACATTCGTGTATGAGCCAATCGACACCTTGGATCTCTCGCCAGTAAGGTGCATGACGGGCTGCGGTAGTATCGGTAATATAGGCAAGCGAGAGATTCTGCCAGTCAAATCGGTACCCCACGCTTCCGCCTGGATGGTCCATCGAGAACCAGCGGCACTCCACATTTCCAATTCGGAAGCTCCTGCCAAGATCTTCGATGGAATGCCAAACGATCGGGGGCAAGACAGGAAAGAGCAATTCGCTAAAGAGATGCTTGCGAACCGCTTCCAATTTGTTTCGCTCCCCGTAGACATGAATTTTTTGAAGAGGGGTGACCGCCACGAAATCCAAGAAAAAGGTCAACCCAAACACATGGTCTAAATGAGCATGGCTCAATACTACCGAGATTTCCTCGGACTCCAACAATGGTTCCACTCGAAACAAACCACTCCCGGCGTCCAACATCAACCGCGCCTCGGGAATAAAGAAACAACTCGTGTGACGTGTTTCACTGGGGTGGTATCCTGCCGTCCCTAAGCAGTGCATTTTCATCCGCAAGTAGCTCCAGTGGTCGGTTTTGCGCGTCTGATCCGGTTGTTCCTCGATGGAATAGCTATCATAACGCATTCGACAAGGAAATGGGGGGCAGTCCCGTTTCGATCCATTAGTTCCAGTTCCGTTCTCGCTGACAATCTTGGTGCCCTATGTCACTACTAC
>JBEBHM010000266.1:0-10478 GCA_040080875.1 Pirellula sp. | reverse complement strand
CCGCCATTGAACTGCAGAAATTTGTAAGGGATTCCGGAAAAAATAGGAATTTCCAACATCTCGTCAGCGGTTACGACCGTCCCATCCTTGCCGTCGCCGCGGCGCGATTGTTCGAGGATTTTCTTACCTTGCTTTTCGATCACCGATGGCCTGAACGTGAGCGCGTCGGTCGGGCACGAAATGACGCATTCACCGCACGACACGCACGAGCTTTCTCGCATGGGCAAATCTGTATCGAACGCGATTCGGGCGTCGTACCCTTTTCCATTTCTCGCCATGACGTTGTTCTGCTTGATGTCATTGCAAGCGCGAGTACAACGCTGGCACAAGATGCAGGCGTCATGATTGACGGATATGATTTCCGAAGACTGATCCTGACCTCGATGTCCTGCACGATGACTTGGAGCAAATCGCGGCGTCGGATTGCTCACAAAGTCGGCGACCAGTCTTTTCAGTTCGTTCGGATTGTGCTTGCCGAGCCCTTGACGAGTTTTGTTCAGGTCACTGGAATCTAAGTGTTCCGAAGCTAGCAACTCCACGATGATGCCGACGGATGTTCGGATCATGTCCACAGTTGTCGGCTTGTCCTTGCAGGCCGATGTCGTAATCACCATGCCATCCTTAACCAAATACGTGCAGGATGACACCAAGTCTTTCTTAACGCGTCCACTCCGGCGGCGCTCCTCGATTTCGACCAAGCACACGCGGCATACACCCACTGGCACCAAATGTTCTCGGTGGCAGAGGGTTGGAATAGGATTGGCATCGCCAATGCCTTTGACATAGAGTTGAGTGACTGCGTCATAAATGGTGGTTGAACGCGGGAGCGGTTCGCCGCGTTCATTGGTGATGATGATCCCTTGCGAGTTTCGGAGAGGAAGGGCTTTTTTTACGATCAGCTCTCGGCCATCGATGGTTACTCGCACGTCCAGTTCGAGATCGTCGAGGGTTGCGTCGGTCGCACGAATCAGTTGCCCGTCCAGATCGCGAGCGAACAATGCTTCTTCGCTCGCACTGATATAATCAGACGTCTCGATCAGGTCTTGTTCACCCGCCATTGCGCAACCTCGTTGTCTTTGTCATTGTCTGCACTAACTGTACATTTTGGATGCATGAAAGAATCGCAGGTAGCTTCGAAGCGGATTGCTGGCCACTTGCCCAAGCCCGCAAATACTCGTTGTCTCCATAATCTTCCCAAGAATCTTGGCATTCATTTCAAGCTCTTGTAATTGCGAATCGCCAATCGCATTGCGCAACGACTCGGCCATGTCTACCATTTTGCGGGATCCCAAGCGGCAAGGGACACATTTCCCGCATGACTCACGCTGATAAAAGCGACTGCAAGCGATGGCCTGATCGAGCATGTCCGCTTGCTCGCCGTAGACCACGATGCCTGCACCCAGCATGAAACCGATTTCACGCGAGGCGTTGATGTCGAGTGGCAGCAATCGTACGTCGACGGAGTCACCCACCAAGTGCGGATATTTCCACTCGTCCAGCTCCTTGCCGTCACGGTCCGATTTCTTTGGAGTGCGGAGCGTCCCTTTGTTCAAGGTCGCGGGTAGGAATCCGCCAGATGGGCCGCTCAAGGCAACCGCTTGCAGTCCTATGCCTTCACGCATTCCTCCGGCATAAGCGTCGATCAATTCGCCCAGCGTAATTCCGCAAGGAACTTCGTACGCACCAGGTCGACTGACGTCGCCGCTGATAGAAAAGAACCGTTTGCCGCGCGAGCGGTTCTTTCCTGCGTGCTTGTACCATACACCAGCGGGCTCAATGGATGAGGCCTGAGTTGCGGAACGTTCGAGTTCGAGCGACTCGGGGGTTGGTGGGTACAAGAGTATCGAAGGGACCCAAGCAAACGTTTCGACGTTGTTCAAGATCGTGGGTTGATCGTACAAACCGTTGGTTTGAAGTTCGGGCGGTCGATTTCGGGGCTCAGATCGCTTACCCTCGAGCGCTTCGATCAACGCAGTTTGCTCGCCACACACGTATCCGCCGGGGCTTACAAATACTTCCAGTCGAAATTCCAGGCCGCTTTTGAAGATGTTGGGGCCGCATGCCGCTAACTTTTCCGCTTGGGCGATGGCAGATTTGAGCTGTTCGATTTGTTCCGTATACTCATGACGAATGTAGATGAATCCTTGCTTTGCGCCGGAAACGAGCCCCGCGATGATCATGCCCTCGATGACGAGATGAGGTGCAGCAAGCAGAATGTCGCGATCTTTGAATGTTCCCGGTTCGCTTTCGTCTGCGTTGCATACAACGTATTTGATATCACCGTTTGCTTTGCGGGCTTCGTCCCATTTGTCAGACGCGGGCGCGCCAGCCCCACCCATGCCGAGCAAACCCGCCGTCTTGAGCGCCGAGATGACTCGCTCTGCGTTAGGATTCTGAATGTACGCTTTCACTGCCGCATATCTTTGATTTGGTTCGGTCTTGGAAAGGGGCCCATAACAATCGATTTGTGAACGAGCCAAGGATTCTCGAGCTGTATCCATGTCGCTATCGCCATCGATCGATTCTCCCCGAATCGTGGCTCGCACTGCAGACAGAAACTCCGCAGGTTCTCTCGCTACGATCAGCGTTTCGTTGACGAGCATGGCGGGAGCTCGATCGCATCTACCTAAGCAGGAGGCTTCGGTCAATTCCAGCACCGATTCGCCAACTTCACTCTGGATTTTCTTAAGTTCATTTGCAATCGCAGGCGACCCTCGCAGACGGCAACTCATATCGCGGCAAATCGACACGTGGCATTGAGGAGGAGCCGATCGGCGAAAGTGAGGAAAGAAACTGATGACATCCTGAATGACACGTACTGGTTCACCCACTTGGTCGGCGATACGTGTGATATCCGCATCACGAATGCGACCGTGCAAATGCTGTACCTCTTGGAGCATCTTGGCAATGCGTGTTCCAATTTGTCGGTCGGCTAATGACGTCATGGTTTGGAATCGAGCAATCGCATGAGTGAGCCTTTGAATTCGATAAGCGTTTCGGGGCGAAAACGCTGTGCACTGTGGGCGGAAGGTGCGATACGGTTGGTCCAAATTCTAGCGTTACCAAAATAGGGATCGAGCGAAACGTTCTCTGATAATTTTGGCAAATCCAATTTCAACGGTGCCGCGATCGAACGGCACACGATACTCCATTGAGCGGCAGATTCCCACTCTGCGAACATATCTTCGCGTTTCAATATACCGGACAACGTGGCTCGGTATCGCGTCTCCGACCAGGGGACGTCTGCGGCAATTTGGGAACGCTCATTTTCGAGCAATTGTAACAGTGGAGCCACTTTTTGGCTTACTGACGACGGCGCAAACGGCGATGACAACTGGGTAGACGACTCCATCGTCGATTTCAATTCCGAGGCGAGTTTCAAAACCTGCGATGAGGATTCCTCGGAGACGGCCAACTCAAGCAATGCGGTGCACCAAGGATCCCATTGCATGGACGAGTCGGCACCTCGGACTTGTCTCCAGCTGGGTTGTTGCAACGGATGATGACAACGAAAGCAACTGTATTCGGTCAACTCGGGCCAATCTTGCAACGAACCTGCTTGTCGTTTTTGTTCCGCTCGGTGTGCCCGCTCTGACAGCAGTTTTAATCGGCTGATGGTCGACTCCAGTTTTCCGATGCGCCATCGACGAAAGCTAGACTCCCCTTGTCGCTCTACAGGATCTTTCGTCGAATCCCAATGCTTAGGATAGCGAAGCGAGAATAGTTCAAAATCGAAATGCATCGGCGGGTGGCCAGCAGCCATCAATCGGTGGTCGACTTGTCGATCGCGTCCGGTTCGGTTTAGTTCACCCACGTGGCATGAAGCGCATACCGATGCGCGCGACGCAAACGATTCGACGTTCCATTTGCCCTTGGGATCGAATCTCTGGTTCCCTAGGGATTTCCATTCCTTGGAATAGTGTTCGTCTCCCCACGCTTCGGCGGCACCGTGACATACCTGACAATCAGCTCCGAGCAATCTCTGTGATACAGGTGCGTTTTCACTTGCATGGCATGAGACACATTTCTCCTCGAGAATATCACGGTATCGCCGAGAGGCAACGGAAACAGACTCGTTGGTCAATCGCTCAACGATTTGTCGAGACTCGTCCGACAGCAAGCTCGTGTAAGCTCGTGCATGTGGGTCTAAATCGAACCAAATTTTGCCGGACCGCTGCCAGAGTGGGGCATCCGATGCGCTATTGGAACCGTGGCAGGCGGTGGTCATGCAACCCGTAATACTGGTTGGTTTTCGCGATGTTGGGTGCGATTGTAAGTCCTGAGAGTGCCCAATTCGGCCGCACACAATCAACCCCAACGCAAGTGTCAAGAACCCTAGACGTGATTTGGCAATCATCGAAACGGTCCTCGCGCCAGGAAAGTTCGCCACTGCTCTATGTCGATCGACGCAGACTTGGACGGTATTGCTGACTTGGGTGGGTCAACATGATAGCGATGACAATCAACGCATTCCGCAGTGGCAACATGTTTGTTTTTCGCGGCTTCGACGGATCGCTTGTTCGCGGATTGAATATGACATTTGCGACAAGTTTCAATTCCAGGGATCATCACTTGATCAGCATTGAGTTCCGAATCAACTCGGCCGCCGTGCATTGCGTACGCCTGGGAGTGGCACTCTTTGCAGGAGACCATCAAATGCGCTCCATGCGAGAATCCAGCATGTTTAAGCCAGCGTTGCATCACTCCGCTTGGCTCGACTAAGGCGGGCGAATCCTCGACGGCACGCGAATGGCACTTGCTGCAGCCATCGGTCTTGCTTGAGAGAAGGGTCTCTAAACGAAGTTGACGTTGGTTTATTTCTTCGTTGGTCAGCCCTGCATCGGCTGGTTGTGTTCGCAGGAACTCATTTTGGCGGAGCGGTAATAGGTTGTCGATCGATTGTTTTGTTTTCGTTCGATCAAGCCCGTGCTCGACGCCGTCCAAGTCATGACATGCGATGCAATGTTTGTTGAACTCTACAGGCTTATAAAGAAGGTGCGAAGTGGTCTGCACACCCATGCGATCGGGCTTAAGACCTTCTGCGCCGTTTTCCAACTCTTCGTAGCCTGGAACTTCGATATCGCGAGAATGACAGTCGCTGCATTTAAGCTGAATCAGCTTGTTATCGTCGACTCGCTTGTTGTATTGCGCCCGATATTTTTCGGGGATGTTGATCAGCCCTTTGGCATCCGTTCCACCTGGAGTCGTCGGCTGACCCGGTCGCAAATGTTGGCTGTGACTAAATTTGATCGTACCTGGGTCTTTGCCGGTTGCCTCGAACGGAAATTTGGGATGGCCGCTCTCATCCGAAAAATTGAAGACACTGCTGGACGGAATTCCCGTGGCCGTCACCGACTCGAGCTTTTGATGGCAACGCTTGCAATCTCGATCTGGAATTTGCACCAGGCTATGCTCAGAACCCATGTGCTCGCGATGGCATGAACCGCACGACTCAGAGGCCAAAACGCCCGGTTGGAGTTGTCGCTCGAAGTGTCCCGTGACGGTATGGCATTTGCCATTGCAATGCAGATTGTTTTTGGCAATAACGGCCGGAGAATCTCCTCCGAACGCATCTTTGCGAATCGGGGAAAACGGAACGTGACACTCCTCGCATCCAGTGTGATTCCAGGCTGCGTGCTTTTTCGACAATTCTCCGGCGCTGATTTGAACTGGCCCACGATTTGAGAATAACCAAGTGGAGTACGCGAGGGCCAAGGAAAATCCAATGACACCTAGCCAGCGTTTGCGCACAAGGAAAGGATCGACGAGTTTATGATACTGCCGATCGATTCGTTGTGCACGTTGCTTTCCAGTCAGTGGCATGCGTAAATCCCTTCGGCGTTCCCTACATGTACCTGAGCGCCAAAACGATGTGCGAGATCAACAAAATTCCGAGCATTACCGAAATGCCTGCATGCACAGCGATCCAACCATGCAGCCAAGCATGGGCTCGACGCTGTGCATCGAATTGATGGCGTTGATCGCATAGTTGTTGCAGTCGTTCCAAAATCGACACTGCGCTCGGCGAACATGAGTCTTTCAGCATGCTAAACCAATCCATTGTCTTTTGAGGACTGCTGAGCGTTAGCGGCTGCGACGTACGAGTCTTGATATCGCCGACCGATCGTCCTGTTCCATGCAATAAAAAGGGCTCTATGACCGACGCATATTGTCTCCATACTTCCTTGCTGTCTGCCAAATTGAATTCCGTTTCATTATCGATATTCAACATGGACCGCTGATCTCCACGCCGTTGAATTGCCCCAACAAGGATTTGGCGAACATTTCCGTCTTGGTCTCTCTGCATGCTCGATCCCCGCATGGAGGCTGAAATTTCATCCAAGTCTACCAGTTTGGCTAAACCCTCGGGTTTCGTGCCATAGGCCACGGTCAGCATTCGTCTGGCATCCAACGCCGATTGAATCGAAACATCGTCGATCTGACTGGCAATTGTTTCAAACGGTAGATTGCCCAACATCCATCGAGGTATGACGACTTGCATGATCCAACCGTAGACTCCACTGGCAAGCACCAGCAGCAGCAACCACATCAAAATCGTTGTAAAAGTTCCCCCAAATCGATAGCCAGAATGAATGAACGCCAATGGTCCGGTCGCTAGCCCCAACCACAGGTGCGCCGATAACCAAAACTTGGTTGGAAAAAGTTTGAATCGTCGCAACCGTTTTCGAGGCCAAAGGAGCAGCTCAAAGAGGATGATCAAAGCAGCTACGGAACCAGCGACCAGTCCGGGTAACGAACTTCCCGAAACGAAGCGTCCAGCGGTGCGCGAGGCCCATGATTGCCAAATGGCCAAGACCACAATCAATGCTATCGCCAACGCCATCGGCCCGGCATGGATTTTCAGTTTTCGGGCCAGTAGCACTGCTTACTCACGTTACGAGGGCTATGAGAATGAACAACGCACACACTTGGGTGCGATGAACATCTTGTACTTTTTTGCATTCCTAAGTCAATTCCGTGTGTGAACTCACTGGTGCATCCCAATCAAATATGCTGTGCTATGCCTAACTTGCAATTCGAACTAAAATGCGCCGGGCTTCGATATTGTATCGCAAGCCGAGGAGTGCATGATGTACGTCCAAGCTTTTAGGGGCAGCATGTCAAGTATTGCGACCGAGCACGTCCCCCGTCGTAAATCGATAGGGCCCCGTCGTAAATCGATAGGGCCCCTTCGTAAATCGAATAGACCCGTTCGCGAATCGATAAGGGTTGCGTTCGTGTGTTGGGTTTTGACCCAAATCCCTGCAGTAACTCATGCCCAATCGTCGATTCTCGATTCGGGGATTGGCGGGTCTATTTCGGCAACATGGGGAGTGGAGTCCCTATATCATTCGGATCAAATCCTTCGGGGAGCTGCTTCGTGCGCGACGTCCAGCTGTCACGGAGGCCCCAAAGCGGGAGTCGCGTCGCCGACCGCACCGAGAAGCTCCGAGTATCCGTTGTGGCTTGAGAGGGACCCGCACGCAAATGCTTGGCGAACCCTTAGCTCCGAAAATTCCACGCAAATGATGAAAAAGCTAGGCATTCTGCGGGACGGGAAAATCTCGAATCCCGATGCCTACAAGAACTGTTTAGCCTGTCACAGCACCGATCGATCGCTGTTGCCCGACGGAATGACTCCTCGCATTGCCGAAGGTGTCGGATGTGAATCGTGTCATGGTCCTGCGAATCGTTGGTACGATGCACACTTCCAAGGGGCCGCGAGTCAGCAGTTGGCAAAGCAAGACCTTGGACTCGCAGATCTAAAGCCACTCGTTCCGCGTGCTAAGGCGTGCTCGCTCTGTCACGTTGGGGCAAAGGATCGGGATATGAATCACGATATGATCGCGGCTGGACATCCAGCACTCTATTTTGATATGTCGGTCTACTACGAAGCGTATCCCAAGCATTGGCGCGACGCGGACCCACACGACCCAAATTTCCGCTCACGACTATGGCTCGCCGGGCAAATTGCTGCGGCGGACTCCGAACTGGAACTGATTGAATCGCGCGCCAAAGGGGCGTTACCGGTCTCGGTCTGGCCCGAGTTGTCCAACTATGAATGCACAAGTTGCCATGTGACGTTGAATGGGATTCCCAAGCCGACCTCCCAACTGGACAGAAGAATTCTTGCTTCCGGGACCGCACCTGTCCGAGATTGGAATCTCGTTGGCTTAGATATGCTATCCGTGTTTCCTCGTTCCGTCGATTTCTCGACGGTCACCCATTCGAATCGAATCAGCGCCTTGCTCCAGAAACCCCTTTCCAATTCAAGCCAGATCGCGACCCAATCACAGGGTATAAGGCAAGAAATTGGACAAGTTGCATTGGGAAATGCAAATCCACACTTGGAGTTCTGGACTCGAAACGACCAACTTAAAGTCGCATCTCGACGGCTCGATTCAGTCGGCTCGACCGGATCATGGGAGCAAGCGGCTGCAGCTTATATTTCGGCCTGGGCGACCATCGCGGTTCCGCCGAATAAAGAGCTGAACGATACAATGCGGACTTTACGCCGAGGGTTGCTGTTTCCCGTAGACTCTCAATCCCCAAAATTTCCGAGACCCGCGGATGCGCCTTCACCCCCCAATCTAGAACAATGGAATCAGGCTTTGCGCCAAGCCACAACGGAGCTACTGAAGAAATGAGTGCCGAGGATCTGCAAATCATTGACTCTCGTTGCCCTAGTCTCGGTGGTCGTCCATTGCTGTTCCGGACCGTCCTATTCCTTTGGACAGTCTTTGGCTTGAACCGAGTTTCCTTAACGCAAGACTCACAGAACCTACTAAGGCTAAACGCAGCCACGAGTGGCTTCACTCCGATCGGTGTCAAAGAGTGTGCCGCTTGTCATAGCAACCCTAGCCCCATCTACGAACAGCTCAAGATCACGCGGTTCGTGAGATTGGTGGAGGCCAAAGAATGGCTTCAAGACAAACACTCGTATGCTTACCAATTGGTTAGGCATGATTTGAGTGAACACGAAATGAGCTTGCCAGAACGGGCTCCCAATCGGCTGTCGTTAGCCATCCAGAATCGGCTTGGATGGGCGTCTGGAGACGGTAACTTTCAGAAAAAGTGTTTAACGTGCCATGCGGGATTGGACGCTAACAGTTTCGCGCAGTCCTCCGAGTTATCTAAATTGAACTTAGAGTATGGAGTTCAATGCGAAGCCTGTCATGGTCCTGGTTCCGAATACACACAGACCAGCTTGCACCAGCAGGTTGAGTGGCGAAAGAAAACGTCAGCGGAAAAGGCGAAGCATGGGATGTGGGATATGGCGTCTCCCTCCACGATCGCAAGCGTTTGTGCCAGTTGTCACGTTGGAAATATTGTCCAGCGGCGATTTGTAACGCACGACATGTACGCAGCCGGACACCCTGTGCTGCCTCCCTTCGAATTGTCAACCTTTCTCGATGCGATGCCACCGCACTGGAAGTCCATCCAAGACAAGCCACTAAAAGCCTCGACCGATTCGGAATCTCCAAAGACGTTCGAGCTACAAAAAGAATACTACGCCGCGCATTATGATTTAGTGGACCAAACGGACGCCGTACAACGAGCCATTCAATCCGACTTTGAGCGGACGAAGCGAAGTATGATCGGTGGACTGGCCGTCAACGATGTTGGGTTGGGCCTAATTCACGCGATCGCGGAACCCGCGAGCCCATACCCCTGGGGCGACTTCGCAGTTTACGATTGCATGGGGTGCCATCAAGAATTGACAAAGGGCAAACTGCGATGGCGGCAAGAAGATCGAATTCCCGGCCGCCCCTTTCCTGCTTCTTGGTTGTCGATCGAGCATTCCATGGATGAGTCGAACAAGCCGACGGTGAGCGAGCTTAAAAAGCAATTGTTCGCATCGTTCAACGCGGTCCCGTTTGGTGATCCCATTAAGATCACCGCGATGGCCCAATCGCATGCGAAGGGATTCAGCGATCGGTTGGCCGGGTGGTCAAGCAAAGAGAGACGCATCATGACGGTCGCGGATGTTCAACGCTGGTTGCAATCGCTATCGAATCAACGATCGGGACAACTTGGGGATTATTGGGTGGCAAAACAGACAGGCTGGATGGTCACGGTTGCCGTTGAGGAGTTGATTGCACATAAGCTGATCCGAGCCGATAGGGTTCAAAGTCAACTTGCAGAATTGAGCGAGTTGCTCGCTCTCAAGTTGGCGATACCACAAAAATCAAGTGTCTTAGAGTCGCAATCACAAGTACTGAACTTGGCCAACACATTCAACTCTGCCCGCTGCGACCAGCTCATACAAGACTTGATAAGCATCGCCCTGGAAGCTCGCTAATGAAAAGGTGATGAAAAGGTGAGGTGATGAAAAGGTGTCCGGTACCGTTTCAAGTAAAAAAAGCAGAAAATTAGGGATTTAGACCATTTTTGTTGTTTGGGTACACCATGCGGAAGTTTGAAGTTTGAACCAGCGTCTCGAATCATTCTTGTTGTTGGGTGTTGATGGACCCCAC
>JBEBHM010000985.1:0-2786 GCA_040080875.1 Pirellula sp. | reverse complement strand
TCGCTGCACCGACTCCAATTCATCACATACATGGATTTGCAATGCAAGTCCATGTATGTGGTCAAGGTTCTGATCGTCAGTACGGTCGCATGGGAGATGCGGTCCCAAGTGGAAGCGTCGCTCCGCGACGCGAATCTTCACCTCTCAACTCTGAACCCTCAGCCCATTTATCTCCCGTAGCCTGCCCAAGGGTTTTGCATTGTTAGTGGCATCTTTAGTTCGTTGCGATGGGCTTCCGCCAGCGGATTCGTAAATCCGCGCGGTCGTCCTCCAACAACTTCCGGACCGATGTCGTTCATGGGATACGGATCGAAATAAACGGCGCGTGCCTTTTGCGTTTCGACTGTACCTTGACCGGTTGGTCCACCACCCCAACGATGTGCTCCCAACTGTGAACCTTTGCAACCAAGCAGGATGCTGGCAAGAGTCAAAATGTAAGCGGCCCGCATGCCGAACGAACGTGTATAAATTTGTTGAGAACGCATGCGGCCCCTTCCATGAGAGATGCGATTGATTCGGTATTCCGATTTACCCTGCCGTAATGCTATCGATTTCATTGCCTTGGTCGCTAGACTGAATCAAGCCGGTATTTTCGGTTTGCGTCAATGTTGATGTATTCCAATGCAGAATTGGCGAATATTCCGGTAGGACAATTCGAGATGATTGGGGCCCGCTTGACGACACCTTGCAACCAACGAGTTTCCGGTCCCTCCGTTCTCCTCGTCGGATTCAGTGTCCGAGCCATGGCGCAATGTGCTAATCGGGCAGGATTTAGCTCTGTCGCCATCGATGCGTGTGCCGACCGAGACTTGCTAGCAATCTGCCGCGAATATAGGCCTCTGTCTGGTGATTGGTTGTCGTGGGTAAACGAATTTTTTCCGGATGTGCCGATTATTCTCGGTGGAGGGATGGAACACAAACTAAATGAACTCTCTGAACTAGCGTGCTTACGAAGTGCCGAAGGAAACACAACTCTGCAGGCCATGGCTCAGCTACGATCACTCAATCGTTGGCAACAATGGGCCCATCGAAGCGGCTTGTCATGGCCCAGGACGGTTCGGTCTTGCGTTCAAGCCGAGACGCTCGCAGTCGGTGATCTAGATTCAGCTTGGTTGGCCAAGCCGGAAAGGAGCGTTGGCGGTCTTGGCATCGAACAAATGCATCGACTCGACCGATCGACCCTGGACGCTTTTTTTGAGAATTGCCCGAACCGGTATCTACAGAAGAAGCGAAATGGGGTCGCTGTTGGTGTTACGTTTCTGAGCAGTCAACATGGAGCAACAGTCGTTGGTTGCACCGCCGCGCAGGAATGTCGTGTCCAGCCCTTTGTCCCCCAGTTTCTGTATCGCGGTTCAACCGGACCGATTCCGCTCGACCAACACTCAATGAATCAGCTTGTTCGTTTTTCAGAGTTGGTATCCCAAGAGACAAACATTATGGGGCTTTGGCAAGCCGACTTCATCGTCGAAAGCGGTGATTGGTGTTTGCTCGAAATCAATCCTCGTTGGACGGCCAGTATGGAGATTTTCGACACTGTATTTGACATTCGACTTGTCGATCTTCATCGGAAGTGTCAAGATTGCAGCATCGATTCGATCGAATGGAATAGAACTTCCGTTCAACTTCGCGAGCGCTCGTTAAGTCCAATTTTGTCGAGACTTACAAAAGTCATACTCTATGCCCCGCGGGACTTAGTTATTTCTCAAGAAATGTCGGATGATTGGTGGGTTCTGCGTTGGACTGGAGAAGTACCGATTGATGGGTGCCGAATTGCAGACATTCCATCACCGGGCTCCCAGGTAGCGTTTGGCCAACCTGTATTCACCGCAATTTCGTTCGATCAAGCCACAGCAGAATCCTTCGTAAAACAGTTGTCCAAACGCCTTTCTCAATAACACCGCGAAAGCCGCCGGAACAACGGCTGACGATGAGTGGAGGCGATTGGGCGAATCTGGTATCTTGTGGGCCTATTCCCACTGCACACTCGTCCGCCAACCGAATAAGCGTCAACCGCTAGTGAACACTGCCGAAGAACGAAGTCCAGGTCCATCAGGTTCTATTTCATTGCCCGAATCCGTCATCGCCCAGTGCGGGTCGCAACTAAAAAACGACGAACGCGTCTTGACATGGTTCCAACCCAACTTGAACGAAGGCCTAAGGTTTGGGACTGGCTTTGTGATTCTGACGAATCAGGCAGTTTTAGCCAAACAGCCGGATAAGAGCTTGACCAACGGAACGGTGTTTCGATGGCCGTTGAGTGAAGTTCGCGAAATCAAAAAATTAGACCGAGCAGGTCTTGGGATTTTGGAATTGCTCGGGCACGAACAATTGCTTCAAGCCTTCAAATTCACCGCAAGTCATGGAAATGCGGCAGGCTCTCTCGTAGCCCATTTCAAACAGATTCAGGCGGGCAAGGCAAACGATGAAGACCAAGCGCCATCGATCTGTCCATCGTGCGGCGGAAACATGGGGGTCGGGCAATCGGTCTGTGCCAATTGCGCTCCAACCGCCGTTCCAGATACGGGGAAGTCGCTATGGCGATTGACAAGATTTGCAAAGCCTCGACTGTCGATGATCTTGGTGGGATTCTTGCTTACGCTGCTGAGCGCCGGAGCAGCGTTGATTCCATTTTACCTGATCGGTCCTTTGGTCGATCAGATTCTCACGCCTCATCAACATGCTGTCACAGATAACGCGTCTGCCGAAGTGCTCACGGTCACTCGAAATAACTTTCGACAGGTACCTTGGTATCTTGGCGGGATGTTTTTTTTCGCCATCTTGAGTTG
>JBEBHM010000265.1:0-10506 GCA_040080875.1 Pirellula sp. | reverse complement strand
GGTCGAATTCCAACGGAGTAAAGAAATGAGCCTTGGCGTAACTTTTGTCAGGGTCGAGATGAATCGAATGCTGTACCGAGAGTTTGCAGAACGGCCCATAATTCTTGATGGACGTCCGAACCGCAAGTCGGGCGTACGGTTCGAGTTGAATAGTGGCATCGGGTGCCAACCGCCGTGATAAGCCTGTATAAGACCCCGTTTCATTCCAAGCGGAGACGAACTCAAATTCCGGCCTCGCATTCAAGCGAAACTCGCCGAGTTGATCGGTGGTGTGCTGGTACACATGGTAAGGCCATTGCAATTGCGTCGCGATCGGATCCGACTGCCTCGAAACCGTTATTCCGCCTTGGGCGATGTACATGACGATCGCTCCACGGACCGCATTCCCATTCCAGTCGACTAACTTGCACTTTGCGTTGGAAATGACGTTAGGCTGCTTCAACCGAAACTCGGGAGTCGTGGCCAAGTCCATGTGCTTGTCCAATCGAAACTTGAATCGGCTGTACCCAATGGCAATGACCTCCACGTCCATCGCATCAAAGAACGGAATGCTGTCCAAGGGAAGGACTCCGTTCTTAACGATGACGGCATCCATCGGCAAACTCGACACGGAATGCCAACCTACAAGCTCCTGCGCGGGAACGCTCAATGCACTAGCCTTTTCACCTGAATACAAGACCACAAATCGATCGATCGGTGCACCCGTGTCATGATCGACCACATTGCACCGCTCAGCGCCGGCAAGCCGCATAGCGATTCGCTGTCGTTGGGATTCCCAGTTCTGAATGTGCTTCCAAACGCGGCTGTACCCTTCTCGCTCGACATCGAATGCCAATACACCCACCGGGGCATCATTCCATGTGGCGATTCCTCGATTGTCGGATTTCGAGGACCACTGAAAAACGCCGGTCTTGTTCCAAGAACGAAGTGTGATCGTGGCGCCCGCAATTGGATTCGCTTTTTCATCGACAACCTGAAATTCCAACGGTTTCGGCTTCAGCAACTCAATCACGATCGGCTTCGTGCCAGCCGTTGAGACATTGTTCAGATACCCCGCTTCGCCCGATGGGTTCCAAGCCCGCAGATTAATGTTGTTATCGTGAACGCCAAACAATTCAAACCACCCACGATTGTCGGAAACGGTGCGCAGCGCAGGCTGCGCAGAGAAACCTGGCCCATTCTCAACCAACGAAACGTGGGCTCCCTCCACTTCGCGGTCATTCGAATCCACTACGTACCCTTGAACGGACGAAGCCGCTGTCAGTTTGGTGACTTGCGGACCCGCAACGATAGGGATCTCGTGCGGGGCGTATCCCGGCTTGAACGCCCTCAAACAATAGACGCTCGCGTTTTCGGAAATGTCCCATTCCCAATGTCCAGACGCATTTGTGGTTGCCACCTTTTTGCGATCAGCAATCGACAGGTTGGGTTCGAAAAGCGAAGGCGTCAGCTCGACATTGGAAATCGCTTTTCCATCTTCATCGACGATGCTGCCCGTCGCCAGTTGCGAGTTGGCAATTGAGCCAAAGACGACCCAGCACAAAATCGCGATGGCGCCTGAGCTTGCACTTGCTATCGCTCTTCCTCGGTTCATTTCCCCATTCAACCTTATTACGAATCGTGCCAATCAATTGCAAACGTAGTTCGCATCACGTAGGTCCGCATCACGTAGGTCCGCATCACGTAGGTCCGCATCTCCGAGGCGGACGATTCCTACGATCCGTTTCTCCAACTTCTGATTCTATTCGGCCAGCGTCTCGGAGATACGCTGCTACGTAGGTCCGCATCTCCGAGGCGGACAGCATTATCGTACCCTAAATTTTTCCAAAATTTCGGACCAAGCACCATTGACGTGCACTACAAGTGTCGTAAACAATACGACACGTGTAGTATATTGTTCTCTTACGGAGACTGGCATGGCCAAGAAGTTAAAGATGCGATTGCTGGCGAGCGAGTTGGAAATTCTCGACGTGCTTTGGACCATAGGTGCGGCAACCATCGTGGAAGTCCAGCGGAAACTCGCGAGATCCCCTGGCTACACAACCGTGCAGACGCGGCTCAATCGCATGGCCACGAAAAAGCTTCTCCATCGTAGCGACCTGCGGCCTGCCAAATACACAGCCGCTATCGCTCGCGAGGACGCTTCCGCCAACGATCTGGGGATGTTGGTTAACCGGGTCAGCGAGGGACAAGTCGTACCGCTCGTCGCTCAACTTCTCGACAACCGGACTCTTTCCCCTGCGGAATTCGACGAGATCAAAGCGTTGATCAAAGATGCCGAACGACGCGTCAAGAACAAAATTCATAAGGAGGATCACGAATGAACCAGTTGCTCATGCTATTCCTGGCCAAGCTATGTATTGCTTCGATTTTGCTGACGGTGACGAGCGTTGTGCTGTGGATCGCTCACAGGCTTCTCAGTTGCAAGTCTGCTCGGTTGTGCTCGCTTTCGGGATGGATACCGTTGATCCAAGGGGTGATGTTTTTCAGCCTGATTATTCCCATTAGCGACTCATCGCGTTTTGCGTCGTTGTTTCGACTGTCAAATGTGAATAAAAACGCTGTGGTTGCCAACGACGCTCCCCGCACATTCGGGCTTTCGGTAACGCCGACGATCCTCAGCAATTCTATTGCTACTGAGGAATCGCCCCATATCGAATCGGCGTCAAAAAGTCCGCACAACGCATCGATTGGATTGGAAGCGTTCGCTCTGCTGCTTTTACTCATTGTATGGTCTTCGGGAATCATTTGGCTCGTCGTGAGGTGGATCGCGTCCTATTGGAACTTTCTGCAACGATTGGACTGTAAGCCTGCCAACGAAGAAGATGTTGATGCTTGGATGAATCTGTTATCCACGATGCGGAGACAAACGACGATTCCCGCGATGAAGTGCGAAGCCTTGGGACCAGCTCTCTGCTGGTTCCCTACTGGCTATCGACTTTTGGTCCCGAGTCGCCAATGGGATGCGTTACCGTCCAACGAACGATTTGCCATACTGAGACACGAGTTGTCACACTATCGACATGGCCACATTCAACGCCTCGCAGTGGCCAGAGTGTTGGTGTTGTTGCATTGGTTCAATCCGATTGCATGGATTTGCCTGCGCCGCATCGAGCAAGCGTACGAATGGCAAGCCGATGACGACGCTACCAAAGGCGATGCACTGCAAGCTTGCCATTTGGCGAATTCCCTGCTGGCTTTCGCTATAACCAAAACCAGCCCACGTCCCGCCTACATCACTGCCCACGGATCCGAACTTAGATTGAGAATTCAACGGCTGCTCCATGGAGGCCGAACGGATGCGACGATCGCCAGTCGGTGCATTTTTTTGACCTTGGTCGTTATCTTGCTCGCCGGTAGTCTCGTTCGCGTTCGTACCTATGCGGACGTGAAACCTGAATCCAGCTCCGAAATCCTGCAATCGACAAGTCAGAAATCGACTACCGACACGATTCCGGTCGACCCGAGATTGCTTGCCCAAGAACCACCGAGGCAGTATCGAATCGATTCCGGCGATGAACTTGGATACTCCCCTAGCATCGCAGGTCATCAGGGAGTGCTTTCCCTGCCCGTTGACAAGAAAGGCAATATTGAACTGCCGAACACAAAACCACTTTACGTCCGTGGATTAACACTCGAAGAAGCACAAGAGCTCGTTCGATCGAATTATTCAGACAATACGAAAAGCCCCGACGGTGGAAAGCGTCGTCAATCCTTGACCTTAATAAAGGAGCGAACATACGACATTACTGTAACGAGGGACGATTTGAATTCGAGAAGTACAGTGCGTTACAAACTTCCCGCTTACCAAAACGACGTTCTCCATGCGCTGATGGTTTCCGGAGGGATGCCAAGCGGTATGGCGGAGGATCAAATCAGAATCGTGCCATCCGTATCTCAGTCAAACTATGCTACCAGTGGTTCAACGGTCATCGTGCCGATTCGATCCCCATCTGGCCAACCAATCAGTATCCCCCGAGAGAATATCGTCCTAAAGGATTTTGATCGAGTAATCGTTGCATATAAGAAGCCTGAGCTACGATCCTTGGACCTACGAGAAATCGGCGAACTATTTTTTCGTTTGTATAAGTCGAACGCAAAGATAGGACGCGAGAATGACAAAGAAACGGTCGACCTGCTCTCAAATTCCTTAAGTCTACACGCGCTCTGGGCTATGTTTGGTGACCGTTGGGATTCCACAGGCGCTTCGCAGCTTGCCAAACAAAGAACGATCGTGCTTTGCGCCATCGAATCGGAATCTAGTTGGTATGCACCAAATGGCAAAGTGGCCTATCGATTCGATGTCAAACTGCAAAACTGCGTCGAGGACTTACTAAAGACTTCATCGACCATTCGCATGATGAACCATAATTTCGAGGTGATTCTTGAGGGACTGCGCAACGATCCGATGGGACCGCATATCGACCTGCGCCGACTGTTGCGTGAACATTTAGGCAACAACGCATGGCTAGTTGTAGACAAACTTAAGCCAATCGCCGACCAATTACAGCCTTGGTTGCTCATGTTCGAAATCAAGGAAAAGGAGCCGATCGAACAGATGCTGCTTCGAATCGCTGCCAGCGAACCAAACGGAAAAATGATCCAGCTGCCAGGTGGACAATTTCTTCGTTTAACCACGTACCTTTCAATCGCCGTTCATCAAGGCAAGTTGCTTCTCGGCTCAGAATCAGAGCTCACGCGGATCCTAAGCCGTTGATTCGCGATGGTTGCGGCGACACTACCGAGTATCAAGTGGAGCACAATGAACGCGGCGTCGATGACCAAGTTGTTCACCCATCCGAATCGTCTTGGGTCACGACCGTGCAGTTGATCGTAAAGCAACTCAATAACCAACACCATGACGACGTCGATCGCGGCAATCAGCAAGAGTAGCTTTACACTATTCAAAACAATCTTGCTTCCAGTTTTGAATTCAGGAATAATCCACAGCTGACTCAGATAGTACAACACTGCGGAACCGCATACCAAGACCGATGTCGCCAAGACATTGAGCAATAAAGTCGGGTGATTGTTTCGGGAGACTACAATCCAACCGACTAAGACCACAACCCAACAAAAGGCATGGATCAACTTCATCTGAGCGTGCTTACCCAAAATTTGATCGATACCTTTGCCGGAGCTTCGGCCAAACGGACGGTTCCCATCGAATCGACCTCGAGTGTCTTGTTCCCGATGGTCGCACGATCGATTTTCCATCCCTCAGGGACTCGAATTCTCAGTTGTGTCGATTCCGGTCGATTGCGAGAGGGCAATTCAACCTCAGCCATTACGAACCCTTCCTTCAAATGGGAATTCACCAACATCGACACTGGTCCAAACGCGGTGGGTGCTCGATCAATGCGTATCCTGTTGCCGTCCTCTAACCATCGCCGCGAAGTACCGAACAATAGCCGCAAGCTTTCAGGCCGCCCATCATCGTCCAAGTCCCAATCTTGTAGCAATTGATATCGAAGCATCGACAAGACATGCGCGTTGGCTGCGCTGTTGGGCGGGCAGTAGAAAAAACGACCGCCGTCGTCAACCGGCTCGAGCGTGCATCCCTCACCGCCAACAAAGGTATTGCGTGTCATGCCTTGAGCAAGCATCCCATACAGACTCACCAGTGCACGCTCAGGATCATCGCGTCGCAACGTGTCCAACGCATAGCGTGTCCCGTACAACGGATTGACACGATGCTCGCCCGACCAAAAATTAAAAGCGGCACCCCCGGAGCGAATCATCCCCATGCAGATGCCCCCAAAGTTCTCTTGATAACGAGGAATCCAATTCTCCTCAGCGCTGCCGGGGGGAAAGATCCCGCTCGCAATCGTATAACCCACGATGATGTTCCAGTAACTGCCAATGCGCACGTGGGTGATCGGATTATGGCTCGGCTCCTCGTCGAGCAACGCAATCGGCACAAACGGAGGATCGATTGTTCGGTCCACGCTCTTTTCTACTGCCGCTAGAACAATGCGGCGATGCTCCGCCGCGATTGCTCCTAGCCGCTTGGCTTCGTCTAGTTCGTTGATGTCCGCAAGAACCGCACTTAGATCTCGCAATGCCCGCCACGCTTTGGCATTAGCGTTCAAGCTGTAAACTTGAGTGCTGATATCTCCGCAATAGCGTTCTTTAGGAAAGAGCCCGTTGGTCGCCGTGCGGTTCTCAATTAATAACGCGGCTTCTTTTTCCCAACGTGGTCGCAGCGCTCGAACGCTCTCTGCATCTCGCGTCTGCCAATAATATCTACAAACGTTGAGGATCTTGGTTCCCGCGTTGTGATACTCCAGACCCTTGCGTTGGAAATCGAGCAATGGCTCCAGCAATTGCCGAACTTCCTGATGATGCCCCCACACGAGAGCTGCCAACGCTGCGTCGCTTCCCTCCGATTCGTACAGTGCGTCGTACTGATTGAGAGCGCTGTAGTGCATGCGGTTACCTCGCGTCAAAGCGCTATTTTGAATAATCAAGTTGCGCCATGCATGGTTGAGCAACGGTTCTGGCAACTCAACCGACATACCTTGCTCAAGAACATCATTCCAAGTCTTCTTGCACAAATCGCGTTGCTGCAAGTATTCCACGTTGGCGAGCAAGCCACGCGCGGTGTCGTCCATTGGCTTCGTAGCGATGGCCGCTTGGGCGACGTCGCCACTTTTTATTTTGCACAACGCACGATTGCGCTCCCAAGTCCAGTTCTTGCCAAACACGGCTATCAATCCCCCCTGCGCGTCTGCAAGCGAACCGCTGCCGGACTTTAACTTGTCAAACGTTAACTCATCAGTTTCGTCAAAATCCAACGTGACGGTACCTGCCTGGCCTTGAGTTAACGAGAATTGAACGAAAACTACTCCGTTGGCCGAAAGATTGGGATCGGTGCTTGCAAAGGCCTCGAGTTGGTAGACCTCCGGTGGGCGAGCGGCTTTGGTTTGCTTGAGCGGGACCGCACCCTCGGATTGGACCGGCGACGGATGTTGGTATTCGATGCGCACGATTGGCAAGTAGCCATCAACGAGCGACGGCTCGCTGACCCGATCGCGAAGTCCGCCAAACAGAAACTCATCCGGCCCGACTCGAAAAAGTACTTGGATCCCATTGTCTTTCCAACTGCGTGCTCCCCCGCGCACATTCAAGCCCGATCCGTTCGATACGAGACTTGCTTTGGAATGGGACTTGGGCGCCGATAGAATCAACGGGTAGTAACGATAATCAGCATGAACGTAGCGAGGCGGTGGGAGCAAGTCGCGAAAAAACTCGTAGCTTGCTCCATTGCGTTGCTGCATAGCAGCTTCGCCCCATAGATCTCGCCCCGATTGCACCACTTCGCCCAGCCCAGGAAGTTGACGTGGGGCCTGAGCCACGAGCGCACTCCCAATGAACCCGCTTGAAATCAAGCAGGCCGCAGTGAATGCGAGAGTCCTGAAGGCGAAAAACCGGAGTGAACGCGATGTCACTTGATGTTGTAACACCAAACGGATCCTTGATCGCGGATGTAGAGCATCCCGTTGGCGATGATTGGGTGCGTCCATGCTTTCGACTTGCCACGGTCGGATGCGTTGGGCGGCGTCACCTTGCCGAGCATTTTGTAGCCGGCTGGGGACGCTTCGATCATGGCCACCTCGTTGTTTTCACCATGCAGATACAGCCGCCCGTCAGCATAGCAAACGGCGGCTTCTCCAATCGATCGATCTTGCCATTTGACGGTGCCCGTGGCGTACTCCACACATGTCATGGCAGGACCAGCGGAGCCGTACAAATAGTCACCGATCAGGACGCTGCCGCCGATGCCTGCGGGCAACGATTTAGCGAAGTAAATTTCCTTGGGCTCAGCCTTGAGTGAGGCGACTTGGATCAGAGCTGACCCTACTCGGCTTGCGGCCGTGTAAACGAAATTCCCCTTAACAATCGGCGTAGCAATGTTGGCTGCTACATCGGAGGTCTTCAAATACCGCCAAAGCACTTCGCCGTTGTCTGCTTTCAGTCCGACGGCCCCTTTGCCCAAAAACAACACATACTGTTTGACCCCGTCTACGTTGGCGATGATAGGTGACGAGTATGCCGATTCGTCCGCCTCAGGCAAAGCCGATTTCCATTTCAAGTTCCCATTGTTCTTGTTGAGCGCAACGACCGTTCCCGACGGACCACCCGGAGAGCAAACGAGTGTATCGCCATCCACGAGCGGCGATTCGGAATAAGCCCATTGGCCCGGTGCACCACTAAAGTCCGTTTTGAGGTTCTTTTTCCAGCGGATACTGCCAGACTTGGCGTCGATGCAACAAAGATCACCGTTTGAGCCTAGCGCATACAATGCGTCGCCTGAAACCGTGGGGGTAGAACGAGTACCCGGATATTGTGGCCCACGATTCTCACCGACTTTGCCGATGTTGGTACTCCAGACTTTCTCACCCGACGAAGTCGAAAGGGCAACGACATCTTCTTTTTCGGCCCCTTGATTGGTGATAACAAACAATCGGTCACCGACCACGCTCGGAGTCGAGAATCCACCGCCCAAATCTTTGGCCTGCCAAACGAGCGGTGGGCCGTTTTCCGGCCAAGTCGCACGAAGTCCCTTTTCTTGCGAGATCCCATCGCGATTTGGGCCTCGCCATTGCGCCCAATCATCCGCCCAACTCGTTTGAGTGAAACTCGACGCCGACCAAAGCGTCGCGACAAACAGATAGGTAATAGCTCGGCTCATTGTATTGCTCCAACATGAGGAAATTAGACATGCCTGACGCCAGTGTGTCCGTCAGTATACCAAGGATCGAATACAAGCAAGATCGGAAGCCCATCATCTGTGCACCGGCATTGCCATCTGTGCTACGGCGAATGTCTGGGATTTGAGAATGGCGATTTGAGACTTAGTACTCACAACTCACCCCTCAACCATACTTCTCACGCAACCGCCGGGCTGCTTCGACTTCGTTCTTTAACTTGATGTAGACCTCCTCGACGCTGACGTCGGCTGCCGAGCCAGGTGCAAATCCGCAATCGGGGTTCAGAGTAATGCGATGGGGAGCCAAATGCTTCAGGGCCGATTCCACGCGAGCCACTATGGTCTCCACCGAGTCAATTTGCCCTGGCTGGCAACTCACGCAACCAAGCCCAATTTCCATCTCTTCAGGCAATTGACGAAAGACCGACATGTCGCCTGCACCCGGCGAAGTAAACTCCATCGTGACATGATTGACTCGCAATCGACCAAGCTGCTTTAGGATTGGATCGTAACTGCCGCGATGATCCGATTCACCTCTCGCTCTCGCTCCCGCGCGCCGACATAGATGGACTGCAATCTTGACATCCGAAACAGCTTCGGCAACTTGATTGTCCATGTCGACCGCGAAATCGGCGGCTCGATCGGCGTTGTCATATCCCGCTCGAACCGCTGGATCGACGAACAAACATAGATGTGGGTCGTCAATCTGGACAATCGATACACCTTCGTCACGCAATTGTTCCAGCTCACGTCGTAGAATCGGGACACAATCGCGGACAAAGTCATCTCGCTTAGGATACGCTTTCGCCGACTTGATCGGATCCCACATCCGTTCACCAAGCAACGCCGGTGCTGGCAATGTTGCTTTGATTTTTCGGTTCGTCAGTTTCTTCAGGAAGGCGACTTCCTGAGCAATGAAGCCTGGATGCTTGGGTGATAATCGATCGACAACCACGGTCCATGGCCGCCCATCGGCTGGGTTGCGACTCAGCTCAAATCCATGCGCCAGTTCAGCGATGACCCCGATGTACGATTTCCGCCACCATTCACCGTCGGTTACCACATCCAGTCCAGCCGCTTCTTGAAGGGCAACTGCGTAGTGGATTGCGGACCCCATCCACCGCCGGTAGTCGTCTGGAGTCACGTCGGAATCGTCCGCGATCAGTTCCTTGACGAATGTTGGGCGAGGTAAAGACCCGATGACGGATGTCGGAAACAAGAGTGGGCTCAAAATGGATTTCCCTGCATAACAAAAATTGTATCGGTTTCGAAGTGATCATTCATGGGTAAGCGGCAGTTTGAAAAATACTCACCGATTGCGTGAGTTTTGAACTTGCACTGTTTCGTATGTCTTCGTCGAAAATACCGACGAACTACCAGCCCGACGCGCGAGCGAGTGACCTAATCTAACCAAATCAAAACACAAATCCGACGCGCGGGGCGAGTGATCTGATCTGTTGATCCGGTTTTCAATTCCAAAACGTCTACATCGTCAAGGGTTCCTTGCTTGCGCTGCGTGCTTGTACCATATAGTTCCTTACCTGCGCTGCGGGCTTGTACCACATAAATCAAAAAGCGTGTGCGAGGGACGTTCCCCCGCTTGCTCGGCTTACGATCGGTTGCAATGTCGTTCAATCCAGTAATTGCGGGCGTATTCAAAATCTTCCTGCGTATCGACTTCAATGTAACCGCCGTGGGTGTCGACGTGTGCTGGCTGGTATCCAGCTTCGATCATGTCTTGGATCAAATGGATCAAATAAGCTTTTTCGAAAAGCTTGGCTTCTCGCCACGGC
>JBEBHM010000264.1:0-10514 GCA_040080875.1 Pirellula sp. | reverse complement strand
CCGCATCTGCTCTTTGCCAACGCGTTCTGGTCGCTTGAAATCGTATGCGAGAACACGAACCTTGCTGGCAGGTTTCTTGGACTCGGTTTTCGACGCAGAAGCGGCTGCCGATGCCGGAGCTGCTCCCCCGTCGAGAGCCTTGAGTAAACTCTCTACGTCATTCCTACTTAGAACTTCGTCGGTCATCTAGAAATCCTTTTCTAAGTTCGAACATGTCCGTCTCCGTAGACAATGTATTTGTAAGTGGTGAGCTCTCGCAAACCACAAGGCCCCCGCGCATGAAACTTGTCGGTGCTGATTCCAATCTCCGCCCCCAAACCCAACTGACCTCCGTCGTTAAAACGGGTCGAAGCGTTGACCAGCACCGTTGCGGAATCCACCGACGTGACAAATCGCTTTGCGGACGAAAGATCTTTGGTCATGATGGCATCCGTATGATGTGATCCATAGCGATTGATGTGCTCGATGGCTTCGTCCAAGGAATCAACAATCTTGATACTCAAGATCGGGCCAAGATACTCGCGCGACCAGTCGTCTTCGGTCGCAACCAATGCTCTAGGGACAATGCGGCAAGTCGCAGGATCGCCTCGAAGCTCGATCCGGTTCAACGACAATCTATCTGCCAGGGCGGGCAGGAAATCCTTCGCCACGCTTCGATGTACCAACAACGATTCGAGCGCATTGCAAACTCCCATGCGCTGGCACTTGGCATTGTCGACTACGTTGAGCGACTTTTCCATGTCGGCATGTTGATCGACGTAGACGTGGCAGTTTCCATCGTAGTGCTTTAGAACCGGCATCGTGGCTTCGGCTGCAACCCGACGAATCAAACTCTCCCCTCCTCGGGGAATCGCCAAATCAATCCACTGATCATGCTTTAGGAAATGTCCCACCGCCGCCCGGTCCGTGGTGTTGACGAATTGCACCGCGTCGATCGGAACCCCGAAGTCCGCAGCCGTCAATTGGATGATCTCAACGAGCGCTCTCGAGCTATGGATGGCTTCTTTGCCACCCCGCAGAATGATAGCGTTGCCACTCTTGACAGCGATCGCCGCCGCGTCTGCCGTTACGTTGGGACGTGATTCGTAGATAAAAAACACGACGCCCAACGGCACTCGGACTTTGGATATTTGCAATCCATTGGGTCGCGTGGAGCCCTCGATCAACTCCCCCACTGGGTCTGGCAACATCGCCACCTCTCGTAACCCTGACGCAATCTGGCCAATGCGTTCTTTGCTCAACCGCAATCGATCTATTTCGGCTGGTGTCAAGGAATGTGCTTGAGCATGTTGCAAATCCAGTTCGTTCGCATGCAAAATGGCACCTGCGTTCGATTCGATTCTAGCGGCGGACTCCAGAAGCCAACGGTTCTTGGTGGCACCGGATAATTCGCACAAGATCCGTGAGGCTGCCTTGGCACGCTTGGACATCTCAGTGCAATAGCTAGCTAAATCATTCTCAACGGCAGCGGACATCGACGGGAGCTGGGTCAAATTGGGACAAATGGATGCAGGGATAAGAATGCAGTATCGAAGAACAGCTCGTTTGGGTCAATGTTGAAAGGGCGGTCGACGAATTGAACCGTTGAAACTCGATCGACCTCAAATACCTCGATCCACTACCCACGACTTGACGCTACACTTCCAGACTCGACTTCGAGCAAGAAAAAAACCTACGTATTCGTTGACGAACGGTGTCGCAAGCATTCGAAAACAGTCAACGCCGATTCTGCATTATGCCGAATTCGGCAAAATAAATGTTTCTGCCGCAAAGAGGTCCCGATTTGACTCCTCGAGTTCACATTGAATTCTCATCGGCATCAAACACGACAGCAATCGTGCGTCGCGGTCCAACAGATTGGGTGCGATTGCACCCAGACGATCAGTGTGCCTATGGTCACCGACGCCGACCGCCTCGCGGTGTTCACGGAAGCGGCAACCAGCGAGGAATCAACGGGGGAGCGTTCTTTGTCCTTCGGCCGCCAGGTTCCGGGCTCGAGCTCGACCTGCCACTGATCGGTCAATTTCCAGATGGCGACCGCCCAGATGCTGGTCTGCAGGCCGACATCGACGTCGTCACGACGGTGAAGGACATCGCCCAAGGTCGGGACGCTGAACTGGAGACCGTGCGGGCCCGCCTCCGGCTTCCAGCGCAGCCGCCCCTGGCACCGGTGAGTAGTCCCAAGTGATGATTGCTGATTGATGATTGACGGCCACTGAGCTCGCGCACTCTGGGTCCGGTGAACATCGGCTTCCGTCCTTGCTATGCGTCGATGAGGTCGGCAAAATGGATGTCGCGAACATGCTCTCGGATGTCGGGCTTCACAAATACCCGTACTCGCTTGACCATGTCGTCGAACTGACGCGTTGCTAACGCATGCACCACCGGCGACATCTCGCCGAGCGAACGAAGCGTACCGTCGGACTGTTTTACTTGGAGTTGGAATTGCACTTCGAGTTTGACCGGTGGGGCATCGATCAGTACGTCGTGCGGGCCGATGGTTAACCCCGTCTTTTGAGCGATTGCTGATGAAAGACGTTGCGAGATTTGAACGATCTCGGAATAAGGTTTTCTGGCAAGCGCCCGATGTTGATCGGGATGATTCCAATTGTCGAATTGCGCCACGCATTTATAAAGTTTCCGATGCGGACCAAACAAGCCGTGGGCGCAGTCCGACCATGGCCGGTCTTGGCTATGTTGTATTATGGAATCGATCATCTTGGCTTCGTTCATGTCGATCCACGAGTCCGTGCTGCTCCGGTTGTGATTGATTTCATAGACACTTCGTTGCAGCATGGCCGTGGCGCTCCGCACTGCATGGTGCCAGTAGACTTCGCTAAACATAATGTACCTTGCAAAGACCATCATCTCGGCTGCCGTTCGGCCTTTTTCGGTGATCGCAAGTTTGCCGTGAGTCGGATCGACGCATAACGAACCAATGAGACGGTTGCGATCGAAGTTTCGCCCGTACGGAACACCCGCGTGAAGCGAATCTCGCTCGAGGTAGTCGACTTTGTCGATATCGATCGGGCCACCCAACATGGATTGGAGCAGCCGCACTGCTGCAGTTGGAAGGTTGGGCGTACTTGGACTGTCGGGTGATTGCGCATGCTCAAGTGTCCCCGAAACGAAGCTTGCCACGCGTTCAGGATCCAATTGCCATTCCGTTGAGATGAGTTCCGCTAGCTCGCCGGTCGTAATCAACCTGCGTGCCAACAATTCGTGACGAGGCATCCCCTCCAATCGCATGTCCTCGATCGCGTGACAGAATGGCCAATGCCCAATATCGTGCAATAGCGATGCGATCAGGAACAAGCGAGCGTGCTCGGCGTCGACTATGCGGCAGAACAAATCATCACGCCCAAGCCGATTAAGAAACTCGATCGCATTGCGATAGACACCTAACGAGTGCTCGAATCGCGAATGCGTTGCACCCGGATAGACGAACGCGACCAAGCCGAGTTGGCTAATCTTAGCCAGCCGCCGAAAGGCGGCGGTATCGATAATGTTCCTTACTCGGCCAGTGATTGGAACGTTGACGTCCGGGCAAACGCGGATGACCGAGGGCGAAGAATCCAATTCAGGAAGTGCCCAATCGCCGCCGCCATGGCTATTCATGTTTGTCTTCGTCGTCCTCGTCTTCATGCACCGTGATCGCCCAATCGGGATATGGCAAGTCGCCTCGCATGGCGTTCCACAAAATGCGATTCAATAAATCCTCAGGGGCCTTGTCCACTTCTGCGAAGTTGATGGACGCGGAGCTTTCGGCAAACTTGCGGCGAATCGCGTTGGTAATCTTGGCCGGTGGCGAGTTCAATTCGTCGAGGGCGATATTGACCGGGACGGAAGTAAAGGGCTGCAAGTTGGGAGTATCGCTAAAGCAATCAAACATCGGTGTTGCAGCGGCATCGAATTGATTCATCGGTGGTAAGCCAAGTATTTGCTCGATGGTACGAATGATGCTTGTCGTGTTGTAGCGTGCGCTCACAGTTTTGGCTCGATGCGCATACGGACTAACACAGTAAGCTGTTGTGCGGTAACCGCTGACGTGATCCCAACCATTCTGTGGATCGTCCTCGATTCCAAAGATCGCCATCTTGGGCCAGAATTTGGACTTGGAAAGTCCCTCGACGATTCGCCCAAACGCTAAGTCATTGTCAGCCATACTGGAGGCTGGTGTTGGAAACTTGGCCGAGGTTCCGCTCGTGTGGTCGTTGGGTAGGCAGACGACGACCAGATTGGGGAACGACCCTTGGGCTACGAACCCCTCCAACTCTCGAAGAATAAAGTCCGCGCGGAATTGATCAGGGACTTGCATACCCCAACCGACGTACCCGGTGGGCGAATAGGGGCGTATGCTTTCGATCGCAGGTTCGCTAGCAAAGATAACTTCATCTCCACCCTTCCAAGTGCGGAAGCAAGCCATGTAGTCAGGAGTCCCCTTTTTGTCAGGGTCCGACCACCGAAACATTGGTTTCATAAACTCGCCGTAGTTGCGAAGCGTCTTGCCATGCAGGATGGCATTGTCCCATAGGAAGCCAGCTGGCGAATATGCAAGTGCATCCGATTCGTCGTCCCCCATTCCATCGGGATAGCTTCGCGGAAAGCCCGCAAAACTTTTTTCGAGATAGGCAGTACTCAATGCAGTTGTACTCCATTGATGTCCGTCCGCGCTCAATATTCCGCAGCAGTATGCGTTGTCAAGCAACACAAACTCTTCGGCAATCTTGTGATGATTGGGGGTGATATCGCGACCAAAGATGCATAGATCCTTGTTCCCGTTACCTCGTTCGATGTCACCGAGGACTTGATCGTAGGTTCTGTTTTCTTTGATGATGTATACCACATGCTCGATCAAGCTTGGTTCGCCGATCCGTTCTGGAATTGCCCGAGCAGGTTGACTGGGGCGCGGAGGCAAAGCGGCATCACGTATCGCCCCCCTCCGCATGTTCTTTGCGACCTGTTCGGAAAGTACGGTGAGCTGTTCCGGAGTTGGCACCGGAACGATGCTCACCGAGCCGTAGTGTTGGTGCGAATTGAATCCTTCGCCGTCCCCTTTTTTGGTAGGTGATACCGGAAGACCTTTGAGGTTTGAAACACAAACATGATTGCGAGTCGCGTCGAACGCGACTGCTCCGGGATACCAGCCCACGGGGATGAGCCCTTGGAGTTTTGTGTCCCCTTTGTCTTCGGGATCGAAGTGGATCACAGCGATAGCATTTTGCGAACCGTTGGCCACATAGAGCGTCTCGCCTTGGGAGTCGAACGCGAGAGCATTGGGCGCTGCGCCAAAGAGTTCCGATTGCTTGGCGTTGACCCAAACTGTTTCGATGACTTGGTCCGTTTCCGTCGATAGGATCGAGAGGTTGTCGCTGTTAGCGTTGGCACACACGACGTATTTGCCGTCCGGTGACAAAGCTAGATCGCTTGGACTCAGCCCCACACAGATTTCTTTGGTAGAACCGGCATCGAGATCAATGATCGAGACGGTTCCTTCGTTGGCGATGTGCCTGACCGGATCGACACGAACCGTGGTGCCTCGGCCTGCTGGGCCGGTGAGGTCATCTTTGCCAGGGATTCGACCACCCCAATTGCTGACATACGCTTTGCGCCCTTTTAAAACCACGTCGTAGGGAGCTACGCCCACAGGAATCGTGCGTTCGACCATTCCGTTTGCCAGATTCAATTCGAGGAGTGAATTTGACAAATTACCGCAAATGTAGAGTCGGCCCTTGGACTCGTCGATCGCAAGGCCACTAGGTATCTCTTGCTGGCGTCGAGGTGCGGCTGCATTGGGCAGGGGGATGGTATGCGATGCAGAAAACACTCCAGCCTCATCGATGTTAAAAACTTTGATGGAACCCATCACGTTGCTCATGTAAAGCCGTTTGCCGTCTGCCGAAAAGACCAAACCGGTGAAACTGACCAAGGCCTTGGAATCGGGCTGGAGGATATTAGGAGAGGCAACGGTTGGTTCCGATGTTTGGTCCTGGGACGGGAATTCGACGGACTGCGTGACCGCGCGATCCTCCGCGTTGATAACTACCAATTTGTTGGTCTTGCCCGATGTGACAATGAACTTGTTGTTGGGAGTAAGCCCAATGACTTGCGGTCGCATGCCGGGCATGTCGATTTTGTAACCGGCGGGTGTAACGATTTGACTCAGGGAGTTTACTGTTTCAGTCCCTACGCTGGTCAATGCCCGCGTGTTGGTTGCCTCCTGAGCGAATGCGTTGCCAGCGATTGAGTTGAAACTACTTTGGGTCAGAGCGATGCAAAGAAAAACGGAAATTTTTTTCATGCGGATCTCGATGTACTGGAGTAACCGGTGAGATGGTGGATTGTTGAATGTTTAACTAGTGGATGAAGACGAACTGCTGAGGAAGCGATTCACATTGAGGCGTTTCAAGTAACCTTGTATCGATTCAATGGTAATTGGTGGGCAATTAAAGGGGTGGCGTTTGGGGGGAGTTTGCCTGATGGATCGTCATGCAGTTGGAATCGGCACAAGTGGAATCGTTTTGCTTGCCCAATTTTCGAACATTCGGCAAGGGGGAGGAAGGGATAAACATGCTAAATTTTCTTGACTTTGGTCTCTGCGTACCAATAATCACTTTGCATTGCGAGAAATTTCGAGAAAACAATTGCGGTTTGACTGTTCGTACCACGCGTTTTTTGCAGCGACGGTTATCGCGGTTTTCTGAGTTAGACGCATTTATACCGAATTCACAACCGCAGGTGTTTGTGGCAACACCTGACTTATCAAACACATTTTGGAGGGCCTAAAGTTAATGAGCAATCTTTGTAAGAATGTTTTTGAAGCAATTTTGAAATACGGACATGACGAGGATTTTGACCCAATCGTCGATTTCAAATTTTTGCCAACAGACGCACCTGCCGGCTCGCAAGAAAAAATCGAAGTACTGAGAAAGCGAGTCGAACTGGGTCAGCCTCTCTGGCACAACGACGATCGAGTGGACTATAGCTGTTTGACCGGAGCCATACGGCCACGCGAGTAGCCCTCAACCTGGTGTCTTATTCGAAAAAGCTGTTAAAGGCTCGGGAAATCCCGAGCCTTTTTTGTTTTCCCTATCAATGCAACCAACGAAACAACAGGGAATCAAACGTAGATTCAAACGGTTCCGAAATGCAGGGCTAGCACACGCTGTTTTGCGATAGTTCGTGTGGGCGTGGCTACGTCCCGTAGTGTAGAATAATGTACCGCATTGGAACACAACGTACCGACAATCGATCGTCGACCCGCCCAAGCATGGTCCCAGAGAGCTACTTGCCATCCTTCGCACGTCTCGCCTCAATCGTATTTGCCATGTGGTTGATGAGTGCCTACGCACCGTCGACCATCGCGAGCGAACCGATCGTCGATTCATTTGCAATCAAATACTGTGTGGATTGTCACAGTTCCGCTGAGCCTGCCGGTGGGCTGGATCTTTCCAAGCTCAAGACGTCCTCGCTTAGCGATGCAATAGGCGATGTCGACACGTCCATTTGGGAGCGTGCCTTGCGTCGGCTTCAAGGCCGGCAGATGCCGCCAGTAGACTCGCCGAGACCAACAGAAGCTGAGTATGCTCAATCGGTCGAATCCATTTCGGGCTTGCTCGATTCCTACTCGACTCGGCATCCGAAGCCCGGCGCTCCTCCAAGCGTTCGGCGGATGAATCGCTATGAATATCAAAACACTGTCCGCGATCTTCTTGGAGTTGCGATTAGAGCGGAGGATTGGTTGCCAGCGGACGAATCGAGCTTTGGTTTTGACAACGTGACCGTAACCGAGCTTCCTCCGGTGCTACTCAATCGATATATCACGGCCGCGCAAGAGATCAGCCGCATCGCCCTTGGAGGCAAGCAACGCAGTCCGGGCGGAGTAACGCTCCGGTTGCCTGCCGATCTAAGTCAGGATACGCAAATGCCAGGCTTGCCATTGGGTTCGCGGGGCGGTGGCTATATCGAACATACCTTTGCACGCGAGGGTCAATACGAAGTTCAGGTGAAATTGGCTCGCGATCGGGACGAACATATCGAAGGTCTCAAAGAAACGCATGAACTCGATTTCTTATTGGACAAGGCTCGAGTCCATCGCATCACCATTGAGCCGCCCAAAGGGGGCGACCACACATTGGTCGATGCCAACTTGATCGCGAGATTCTCGATCCCAGCTGGGACTCATCAAGTCGCGGTTACTTTTCCTCGAAAGACAGGTTCGTTGCTTGAAATTCGGCGGCAACCTTTCGATGCGTCGTTCAATCGGCATCGTCATCCTCGTCGAGAACCAGCCGTATACCAAATGACGATCGTGGGTCCATTCGAATCCGCAGCGCCTGGAGATTCAGCTAGCCGTCGGATGCTGTTGGATGGGATTGCAGGCGTAGAAAAAGCTGGTTCGATGGACTTGGACGGCGCGAAAAAGATCGCCAAGTTGGTGATCGAACGCATCATGCGACGGGCTTATCGACGCAACACCTCCGATGCGGATTTTGATTCCCCAATGCAGTTCTTTGTTCAGGCCTTTCAGGCGAACGAAAGCGTTTCGCATCGATTCGAGTCGGGTATTGAGTCGGCGTTGACAGCGATACTGGTCAATCCAAATTTTCTATTTCGAGTTGAACAAACTCCATCCAACGTTGCGTCGGGGGCCAATCACTCGATCACGGATGTAGAACTCGCAAGCCGGCTGTCGTATTTCTTGTGGAGCAGTCTGCCTGACGACGAGTTATTGCAGACGGCGCTTGCTGGAAAACTATCCAAGGAAGCGGAACTGAAAAGTCAGGTCGCTAGGATGCTCGTTGATCCCAAATCCAAGGCATTGATCGAGAGCTTTGCCGATCAGTGGCTCTATTTGCGCAATCTCGATTCGATTCATCCCGACTTGCGTCTCTTTCCGGATTTCGATGACAATCTTCGACAGGCCTTTCGGACGGAGACAGAGTTACTATTTGAATCGGTAGTTCACGAGGATCGAAGCGTTCTGGACCTTATTCTATCCAAGCACACTTATCTCAACGAGCGGCTAGCAAAACACTATCGAATTCCCAACGTGGTTGGCAGCCATTTTCGGCGAGTGGAACTGGATCCGAACTCGCATCGAGGCGGTTTGTTGCGTCATGGCAGCATCTTGACCGTCACGTCGTATGCGACCCGCACATCACCGACGATTCGTGGCAGTTGGATCATGAAAAACATCTTGGGCACACCGACTCCACCGCCTCCACCAAACGTCCCCGCATTGAAGGATGGCGAAAAGTCGGTCAGCGCCTCTTTGCGAGAACGGTTGGCCGAGCATCGTTCGAATCCCGCGTGTGCGAGCTGCCACGATCTGATGGACCCTATCGGATTCTCACTCGAGAATTATGATGCCGTAGGTCGATGGCGAGAATTCGAAGAAGAGCAATCCATCGATGTTACCGGACGATTGCCTGACGGATCGACCCTCCACGGGCCTCTGGAACTGGAAAAACAAATCTTGCAACGTGGTGAGTTGTTTGTTCAGGCGATGGTGGAAAAGCTGATCATCTATTCGCTTGGTCGAGTCGTCGACTGGAGCGACGGACCAGAGATCCGGCGAATTGTTGCATCCGGCCAAGCCAATGATTATCGTTTTTCATCGTTAGTCCAAGGTATCGTACTTAGTAAGCCCTTTCGAATGAGGACCGCTCCATGATGGTAAACAAAAAAGCACTCTCGAGACGAACCATCCTGCGCGGAACAGGTGTTGCGATCGGATTGCCTTTGCTCGATGCCATGGTTCCAGCCATGACTGCCCAAGCCAACACGGTCGCAGCATCAAAGCACTTGCGACGCATCGGCTATGTTTATATGCCGATGGGTTTTAATGCGACGCATTGGATTCCCGAGGGAGATGTTCTTGGGGACCTGCCGTCCAGCCTAAAATCGCTTGAACCGATCAAGAAACATGTAACGGTCATCACGGGGATGGATTTGCAGAACGCCTATCCGGGATCGCATGCTACGTCGAATGCCGCTTTCTTGAGCGCGGCACAAGCGAAACGGACCGAAAGCTCCGACTATTACCTTGGAACCACCGTTGACCAAATCGCGGCCAGGCAAATCGGACAACAGACGCAACTCCCTTCGTTGGAGTTGTCGATGGACCTGTTGTCCATGGTTGGACAATGCGACAATGGATACGCATGCGTCTATCAAAACAATCTTTCGTGGTCATCACCGACGACCCCACTTCCGTCCGAGGCCCATCCTCGTATTGTTTTCGAATCGCTATTCGGCGAAGGGGGAAGCCCGGAAGAGCGGCGACAAGCGCTCGTCAAGCGAGCGAGCTTGCTCGACTCAGTGACCGTTGAAATGCAGCGGCTCAAGAACAAGTTGGGTGCCAACGATCGAAACAAGGTCGATGCTTACATGGAGAGTATTCGCGAAGTCGAACGCCGCATTCAACTCGCCGAAGCGAGCGTTGCAGATAATCCATTGCCCGATTTGGATCGACCCACGGGCGTTCCGGCCGCCTATGCTGATCATGCGAG
>JBEBHM010000263.1:0-10519 GCA_040080875.1 Pirellula sp. | reverse complement strand
TCGCCACTCGATTTGGCAGGTGTCGCGCCGAATTTTTTCTACTTCTCCGATAGCGGCAACCATCGTATCCGCTGCGTGGTACAGGGCGTCGTACTTTCCGTGGCGGGCGCTGGTCACCCTGCCGGTTCGGTGTACTCCAGCGGTTCGGGGCAACCCAAAACTTCGAGCGAAACGCCTCCCAATTCTGATCGGGGTGAAAGGGTGCCAACGCTTTCTGTTCCCGCAAAGATGACAATCGCTCCCGATGGTGGCCTTTATTTTTGTGATCGGGGAAATCGATCCATTCGGCACCTCAACAAGGATGGTAAAATGGAGACGCTGGCCCTGCGAACAGTATCCAAGAACGTTCCGTCGGAGTCGAAATCCAGCCAAGTGGAAAAGGAAGAAGCGAAATGAAGGCCGTTCAAATCAGCTGGATCATGTTCTCCATCTTCGTCTGCTTATCGCTTTCTATTTTCGCACAAGAAAACGCAACTTCGAACAAGCCCATTCCAAAACTGCCAAAGGATGCCGAGCACTCGCCCGACAAAGTCTCGCGAGCTCGGCCCGATTTAGAAGTCAGCGATCAGACTGGGGCAGTGGTCGCAAAACTGCCAAAGCCAGCAAACTCGAACTTGGGTAACGCGAACCGAGATATCGTGCGGCGGAATCTTATCGACGAGCATTTGTTTGCTGCAATGCGTCGAGACAAGATTCCGCACGCCTTGATGGCGGATGACTACACTTTTTTACGACGCGTTCATATCGATTTGACTGGTCGAATACCGACCCCAGAACAGATCGCAACTTTTGTCAGCGACACCGATGCGAACAAGCGAGATCGGGAGATTGACCGCCTGGTGGCTTCGGATGCATGGGTCGATAAATGGGCCTATTGGTACGGTGATCTGTTTCGAAATTGCGCCAATCGGATCGGCAATCCTGCGACGGAGAATTTGGACAAATGGATTCGACAGTCGCTTCGAGACGACAAGCCTTACAATCAAATGGTAACGGAGTTGTTGACGGCGACTGCATCCGGTTCGGTTTGGATGCCCGATGCCGCACCCTCGGGATACTTAGCCCGATTGCATATCCCTGGCGACACGATGTATTCTGATCGGCACGAGGATACCGCTGACGAAATTGCCGTCCAATCTTCGAAGTTCTTCCTCGGTATCAACTTCCAATGCATTTCATGCCACGGAGGAGCGGGTTTTTTGGAGAAAGTTGATTTAGGACTTTCGAAAAAAAAACGTGAAGACCTTTGGGCCATGGCGGCATTTTTCGGCAAGACACGAGTTCGCATCGTTCCGTTTCAAGATCGATTTACGATTTCGGAGGACGGGACAGGTTACGATTGCAAGTCGGCCAGCTCGGTCCGATTGCATCGAAACGGCGAAGCTGTACAACCGACGTTTATGTTGTCCGGTGAGACCGCAGATCAGGATCGACCTTTACGTTCACAGTTCGCGAAGCTTCTCACTTCCCATCCTCAGTTTGCCAAAGCCACCGCCAATCTGTTTTGGAAGGAGTTTTTTGGGATCGGCATTGTCGAACCCGTTGACGGCTTTGATCTTGCAAGACAGGACCCAGCCAATCCGCCACCAGCCCCTTGGACCATTCAACCCACGAACCCACAACTTCTCGAAGACCTCGGTAAGTATTTTAGAGACAATGGATTTAGTCTCCGGTCGTTGATGAGAGTCATGACCCAATCGTCGGCATATCAGCTTTCCTCGCATTTTGACGAGGAATGGCAAGCTTCGTACGCTCCGTATTTTTCTAGGCACTTTGTTCGCTTATTGAGTTCCGAAGAACTTCATGACGCCATTGTCGAAGCCACGGGAGTCTATGCGGACTATCCCCGAAAACACATGCTTTATGGAACACCACAACCAGCCATTCGTTATTGGACACAAGCGGCCTCGCCTGAAAATATTGGCGACGGGGATGCAAAACAATTGCTAAGAACGTTTGGGCAAACCAATCGCGAATGGGCGAACCCTGCAAAGGATGGCTCGATCCTCCAAGCCATGATGATGATGAATAGCAAATTCGTCACGAGTCGCGTGACGACCTTGCGAGAAAGTTTTTCAAAGACGTTGTTCGATTCAACACTTGCCGATGACCAAATAGTGGAGGCAATGTACTTGCGGTCACTGTCGCGTAAACCCACAGACCAGGAACTCGGCATCGCTCGATTGTGGATCGCCGAAGATCGAAAAGTCGGTATTGAGGATCTGCAATGGAGCTTATTGAACAAGCTCGACTTTTTATTCAATTACTAGACCACCGTTAATTCCTTCCTAGGATTTCGAACGTGACACGTTTTCCAATCAAGAGATCTCCCTTCTATCTGAAGCGTCGTGAATTGCTTCGACTGGGCGGTTTGAGCATTGTCGGTGGATCGCTACCATGGATGGCCGGCACTCGGGTCAAGGCAAGCGAGAACCGATCACCACGCAAGACTGCGCGTCAAGTGATCTTCATCAATCTCGAAGGCGGCATGAGCCAATTGGATTCGCTGGACGCAAAGCAGGGCCCTTGGACCCCGAACTACTTTGATATCCAGGCCTGTGGTAACGGTTTGATGTTACCGGTCGGAGTATTTCCCAATCTTGCAAAGATATTGGGCAAAGTGAGTGTCGTACGATCGATGGCGGCTTGGGATGCCGTTCACGGGCGAGCTCAGTATTATCTTCAAACGGGTCATCCGTTAAACCCGGCTCTGTCCAAGGAAGTGCCTGCAGTAGGCGCCGTGGTCTGTCATCAACTGGCCCATGAGCGCCGAACGACCGATTCGCTTCCGGCTTATATCTCGATGAACATGGCTGGAAATCAAGCGGGGCTGATCAACAATGGATTTCTTTCAGCCGAGTTTGGTCCGCTCAATCTCTCATTCGACAAAGGACCACCTGACCTTGCGCCGCGCAAAGAGATGGCGGAAACGATGGAGCGGCGTTGGAATCGGCTTCAAGCGTTGGATCAAGGGCTGCGGGCGAGTCAGGCTGGCGTCGATCGCAGTTTTTACGACTACCACCAATATTATCGTGGAGCGTGGAATATCATGAACGATCCTCGCGTACCGGAAATTTTTTCGCTTACCGAAGAGGATAAAACGCGATATGGGCAATCGTCGATTGGAACATCCCTGGCGCTTGCCAGGAACTTGTTGAGAGCCGATGCGGGAACGCGATTTATCCTCGCTAGTCACGGAGGCTGGGACCACCATAGCGATATTTACAAACCAGGGACTCGCAATCACCCCGTGCTGATGGGTGAGTTGGACAAGGCGTTTACGTCACTTGTTCTGGATTTGGAGGCTCTGCCCGGAAGCCGTGATGGTTCGAAGTCCCTGTTAGACGAAACGCTCATCGTTTGCATGAGTGAATTTGGAAGAACACCGGGTGACATTAGCGCAACGCGTGCTGGTCGCGAACACTACATACACGCGCATTGCGGTATGTTTGTTGGCGGAGGCATTGCGCGGGGCGGCGTCATCGGCCAGACCGACGCTGTGGGCGGGACGATCACAGATTTCGGCTGGTCTCCTGGTAGACCGATTTACATGGAGGATGTCGTTTGCACCATCTATTCCGCGATGGGTATCGACTGGACTAACAAGGTCGAAGAAACTCCCTCTGGGCGGGCGTTCCACTTCGTTGAATCAGCATCCGGCACGGACTACGTAGACTTTCAACCTATCAACGAATTGTTCGCCTGAATAGCTTGCTGCACGAAGACGATGCCAGCTATTTATTCGCGTCGGCGCGTTTAGGAAGCACCCAGCCTTTACGAGGGTAGTGGCAAGTGTAACCACCTGGGTTTCGGACCAAGTAGTCTTGATGGTCTGCCTCCGCTTCCCAGAAGTCACTTGCCGGTTTGACTTCCGTCACGACTTTGCCGGGCCACAAACCGGATGCGTCAACATCCTCAATCGTGTCCAGTGCAACTCGTTTTTGTTCGTCGCTGGTGTAGAAAATCGCCGAGCGATACGAAGATCCAAGGTCATTGCCTTGGCGATTCTTTGTGGTTGGATCATGGATTTGGAAGAAGAACTCCAGTATGTTGCGGAAGTTTGTCTTGCTCGGATCGTAAACGACTTCGATCGCTTCTGCATGATTGCCATGATTGCGATACGTCGCATTCTTCACTTCACCACCCGAGTAACCCACGCGAGTCGAGATAACACCTGGTTGCTTGCGAAACAGATCTTGCATGCCCCAGAAGCATCCACCTGCGAGAATTGCTTTTTCGTTTTTCACTTTCGTTCCTCCTGGAGTTGCTGGTTTGGAATTAACGTCAGCTGGGCTGGGAGACTGAGCGTGTCCGTAGGGTGCCGCGATTGCAAGGCAAACTACAGCAATTCCGGAAAGTGTTGTCCACGAAAACGTGGTTCGATGGCCCATGTTTTAATTGCTCCTCTAGGACGTTTCATTGTTGACTCGCAGGTAGTTTACCAGTCTCCGGCGCAAGACGGAATCTGTTTTGCTTCATTCGAAGGTTTTCGAGATGTCAATAGATCGCGTCGATAGACGTGGCGTTCCGATTCCGGTTTTTCCTCTACGAATTCACCGTGGCACCGCCTCGCTGCTTTGCTGGTCTCAAATCGATCGAGATTTGCGAGATAAACTTAAAGCGAGTAAGATCATGACATGGAATTCGACTCATTTGGGAGCTTGGCTATGCCAACAGATTTACCATCCGAAATTCTCGCCCTATCCGTAGAGGATCGAATTCAACTCGCCATGTCAATTTGGGACAGCGTTGCCGAAGAGACACCGCATCTCTCGGAAGAAGAAAAAAAATTGTTGGATGATCGACTTCGAGATCATTCTGATAATCCATGTGCTGGAGACACTTGGGAGGTAGTGCGGGCTAGGCTTTGGATAGACAAATGACCTTTCGGCAATCAGGCCAATGGAAAAGCCGTTTAACTTAGAACGTGTATCCACCTGGTCGATCGGAGGCAAACCAGCGATGCAACCGCGAAATCGGTTGGCCGCATCAAAAAAGGCAGTGGAATAGCTCGACGGCGACAGTGAAAACTATTCGCGGAATTGAGCAATGACTAAGCAGCAATCGGTACCGTTGCTCAACTGGAATTCTCCATCTTGAATCGTGGCCGTAAGGGCCATGCGTCGATCCAATAGTCGGGTGGCCTCGTCCAAGGATTTCGAGTCGATATCCAGAACTTTCAGATTCTTCAGCTTGGCCAGCGCCGAAGCGTTTTTCGTCCACCAGACTTCGGCTGAGTTACCGCTATACGTAACGACGATCACTTCCTTGGATAGTCCACACGCTTTGCGGATGTCCGACTCTTCCGGTTGGCCCATTTCGAGCCACTGCTCGATAGCTCCGGTCAAATCGCGGCGCCATAGATCGGGGTCTTGATCCGAACTGATTCCGCGCCCGAACTCAAGTCTTTCATGTGCGAACATCGCAAACACGATCAACCTTGCCATCAGTCGACGATTAGGTTCTGACGGATGCTGTGCGATGACCAGATTGTGAGTCTTATAGTACTGACGATCGATATCCGTGATCATCAGCTCCGCTTTGTAAATCGTCGATTTCGTTCCCATGGAACACAAGTCTACCCAAATCGTGTTATTAGTGTATGCGTGTCGCTAGCCACGAACCTTAGGCTATGCGGCACGATTTTGGAGGCTATGCTGCTGGATCTTTAACAAGATCCACTACCCGAAAAAATTAAGCTCCGACGAGACACGCCTGTCGTGGGATTTGGAGGTGTGTCTGGCGAATCAATCTGCTAAGATCTACGAACTTAAAGGATGAATGCGCAATCCTGTGGAAAGCGTTAACCGTTATTGGGTTTGTTGAGTCACAACCGCGTGTATCGACTCTTTATGAGCGTGCGCAATTCTGCTCGCATGAAGTTGAAACCGTCAAGGTTTTCGAGGCGTTGTCGCAACGCCTGACGCGTTCCGCTACGGCACAATTGCGCACCATCATTGACGTGCCGGAATACCAAGCAAAACCCGAATAGAGAGTTTCCAGGATGTCGAGTATCAAGGATTGGGGTAACCCATTGGAGCGATTGATCGATTCACCTGCGAGTAACGCTTTGATGGCGATCCTCTTGGCTCAGTTCTTCTTGTCTTATTTCTTGATACATTTGTCTGGCCCGATCGGCCATCCACTTGATTTCAGTCTACTCGCGTCAGTTGGCTGGTTGCTGTGGATTTCGCCAGCCAGCTTTTGGCGACGCACATCTTTTGTAATCTTTGCGCTCATCTACTGTTGGTGTCGAGCATCCAATTGGATTGAGTTTCCGATCCTCTTTTCGTCCTTCGGTTACTTTCTATTTGCTTATTCCATCGCAAGCACCTTGATTGGGCTGCGTGGCTGGCGAAATGCACAAAGTTTGGCGGATGAGTCTTCGACGCAGCTTCGTTTTTCCATTTCGACACTCCTTTTGTTGATGGTTACGATGGCTCCACTTTGTTTATCTTGGAGAATTAATTTTGAGCCGTCTGAGTTTGTTGAATTTTTCCTTGCTACAACGGGACTCGCGATCAGCGTCGTTATGGTGCAACATGCATTTACAGTTTCGCGCCGGAATTTCTCATGGGCTCTTCTCGCAGGTTTGAGCTCACTAATCACGATCACCGTCGTAGTTTTTTGGCGAGGCGTTCAGACTACACCGCGAAATGGCCTGCCCATTCATGCCGAACGAGACTGGTATTACGGAGACTATTGGGGTGATATCTTAGCATCGTTTTCGATCACGATCTTTTTTGTTGGACTGTTCGCAGCCCGAGCAGGGTGGCTTATCGTCGAGCAGCAATGCGCGCTCCAAAGAAAAAATGCATTCGCCTTACCGGCACGCAACGTACAAGTTCCCATAGGCAGCCGAGACGCAGATTGAGAAAGAAAGCTCACGACTGCATCAGAGTATGATCGGAGACGAACAAGGCGATTGACTTGAGAGAATTTGATAAGCCACAGCTCCTAGTGCTTTATACAGATTGGATTTTTTGGTTGAGCGGCATGCGTTAGCCGCGTTCCTTATCGCAATTCTTCGTATCGCAGCTAGCGCTTGCGGCTCAAGTTAAACCCAATTCTCAATGTTGACGACGCAGTAGCGTTCGCATGGACGAACGGTTACTTCCCTTTCGCATCTCCGTACTTTGGTGGCTGCCAGTCGTTGAGTAGCTTGCCCTGAGGTTTTACGCCAAGCGAACCCATGGGAATCTTGGCCTCGCTTGCCTGGATGAGTGGAAGACTGTCTGGCAAGTGCTTAATCTTGAAGTCTTTGTACTGAATTTTCATGGCGGGTCCGACGTGGACTTGGACGGCAACCACACCTTCCAATGCGCGACCCTTCTCATCCAAGTCGATGAGATCCGCCGTTTGATGACCATCGATCCAGTGTTGATAGTGGTTGCCCTCGACGAGCACTCGATAGTCGTGCCATTGGTCTGCGGCAAAGTTCTTTACGGGAATCTTGCCGACGATCCACGATTGACCGTCGACGTCCACAATGACCTTCTCGCCGGTATGCGCAAGGATGCGACGTCCCCTCTCCTCATAAAGCATTCCGTTGTAGTCTGGATTATTCGAAACGACGTCGCATTGATAGCCGGTAACGACGTCGAACCCAAGGTCGGGGCGCAAGGTACCACGGTACTGCAAGCCACTGTTGCCACCCGCGCTGACCTTGACTTTAACCTGCAATTCAAAATTGCGTACCTTCGATCCAGTCCATGTAATAAAGCGGTTCATCTTCAAGGTGCCATCGGTGACACCCGTCAGGGCGCCCTCCTCGACCGACCAATATTGCGAATCACCCGACCAACCATTCAAGTTCTTGCCGTTAAAGATTGCGATGAATTCATCAGCAACCGGCTCGGCAGCATAGGCCGCGGAAGCCGCGAGAATGAGCACAAGTGAAAAGGCGAAGCAGTTGTTTTTCATCGAGAGGGCTTTCATTCAATGGAAAATGTTTCGAGGGGCGATGAGCGATGGGATAAAGTCTTTTGCCCTCTGTGATATCATACAGGAAATGAATGCCACCATGACAGTACGAAGCTGTGGGAGCATGCTTCAAGAGCGCGTGCTAGATCGCATGAGTGACTTTGAGAGATTTGAGATTGGGCGGAAACGCACCGCAAAACGATGACCTGGCAACTGCCATCCCAACAGAGCCAACGACAAAAGAATGTCAGACAAAAGAATGTCAGACAAAAGAATGTCAGACAAAAGAATGTCAGACAAAAGAATGTCAGACAAAAGAATGGCAGACAAAAGAATGGCAGACAAAAGAATGGCAGACAAAAGAATGGCAGACAAAAGAATGGCAGACAAAAGAATGGCAGACAAATGAATGGCAGACAAATGAATATTTCGGACGACACGGAAATGAACTGCAAAACCAATGAAAGTTTGACCCGACGCAAAGATTCGGATATCCTCAGACGAAAGCCCTTTCCCCTGCAGTCCATCCCTCGCAGTTTCGTCCCGCCCCTACTTTACACGAATCGGTGTCATGCTCGGCTACCCTTTCATTGGAAACGTTTGGCTGCTTTCGGTCGGACTCGTGTGCTACACCTCGGCAGGATTGCTCGGGGAAGGAACATCCAATAATGCTTCGCCAGCATTGCCGGTCTATCAAAGGATCGACGAGTTGGTCGAACGCGAGGCAATCGGTCCACTCGCTTCGCTTTGCAACGATGCGGACTTCCTGAGACGTGTCACTCTGGACCTGACTGGCGCAATCCCAACGGTCGATCAAGTTCGAGCATTTTTAAGTGATTCATCACCGAACAAGCGAGAACGGGTGATCACGCAGCTCATCGAAAGCCAAGAGTTTGTTCGGAACATGGCGGTCGTATTGGACGTTACCCTGTTGGAACGCCGAAACGACAAATCAATTGACGTGCGCGAATGGGAAGGCTATTTGATAGACTCCGTCGCAACCAACAAGCCGCTCGATCAATTGTTTGGAGAACTTATTTTCAATGACGGTCCGGAGACGACTTCTCGAATTCCGACAAAGTTCATTCTCAATCGCGACGCAGAGCCGAATGCAGTCACAAGAGACGTTGGTCGTCTTGCGTTTGGAATGGATATGCAGTGCGCTCAGTGCCACGACCATCCGCTCATCAAAGACTATCTGCAGGAAGATTATTACGGATTGTATGCCTATTGGCATCGCATTCGTCTCTTTACTGACCCTAAGTCGAAAGCGTTGATGCTGTCCGAAGAAGCCGATGGGGAGGCCAGCTTCAAATCCGTGTTTACTGGCAATGGGCATGACAGCGCATTGCCGAGAGCTCCCAAGGGAAACGCGCTGATCGACGAACCTTGGAATCAAGGTGACGCAGCCTACGTCGTTGTTCCGGCAAAAGACAACCCCGGCAAGCCAAAGTTTAGTCGTCGCCGATCGCTTTCCGAATCGCTGTCTAGCAACCTACAGTTTCGTCGCAATCTGGCAAACCGGCTTTGGCTCGTCATGTTTGGTCGAGGTATGGTCCATCCCATCGACTTGCACCATACCGACAATCCACCCACCCACCCTGCGCTACTTCAATTGCTTGCGGACGAACTTGCGAACCAAGGATTTCAACTGCGTCCCATGATTCGACAGATTGCTATGAGCCGCACGTACCAACGATCGTGTGATGTTCCTGACCCGACCACCGTGAACTTCCGAGATATCGCGGCGAGAAAGGTTCAACTTTCCACACAGCACGAATCGTTGTCGAAGGAAATCGCGACGCTGGCAACGGCATCGAAGAACGCCAAGTCCGCATACGACACGTTGATCCTACGGCACCAGAATGCCAACGCGAAAATGCCAAGTCTCGCAAAGAAACTGCAGGAAGTCCAAAAAAAATCCAATGAGGCATCACAGCAAGCGTCAGCGTCAGCGAAGAACGCCGCAACTCTTCAGGAGCAATTTTTCGTCGTTCGCGAGGCGGCTAAATCAAGTGCCAATGCACTGAGCAAGCTACCGAACGACGCTTCGATCAAGGAAATCACAGACAAATTGGGATCGCGTGCATCGGAACTTTCAGCAGCATACGAAGTGGCCGCGAAAAAGCATGCGGAAGCTGCCGCCAAACAACAAGCCGCGGACCAAGAGACTGGCGATGCACAGAAGGCATTATCCGAAACCATGCGAGAGCAGGTCCGACGCGAGGAACTGGAACCGCTCGAGCAAGCACAACTTGCAGCGACAATTGCATATGAGACAGCAGTCTACGAACTGAAATCGATCGAACAAAAGCTTTCTGTTTGTCAGCTGGCAGAAGATTACGTGAACGTCCGAGGAGTCGACAAGGACAAAGCGGAGGCTGCTTGGCAGTCGCTGGTCATGCTTTGGACCCATCGAAATCAAATCGCACCACTCAAACCACTTTCATCCGAGCAGTTGGCGATCAGTATGTTGCTTGCGACAGGCACGTTAGCGTCCCACATCGAATCCGCGAAAGGTAAGCTCCAGACAACTCCGCCTGAAGTCTTAAAGAATGCCCTGCCATCGGAAAAGGACGCCCTGCAGGAGCGGCTA
>JBEBHM010000984.1:0-2797 GCA_040080875.1 Pirellula sp. | reverse complement strand
ATGAAAGATGATGCGCCGCTGACGCAGGATCGCGCGTTGCAAATTCAGGTAAAGGATGTGGCCACGGTACTGCCGGACGCTGCGGCTAGCGTCACGATTAATCCTTTGGCCCAGCTGGCTTTGAACCAAACGCAAGTGAACTTCGGACAAGTAGCGGTCGGCTCATTCAAAGAGCAATCGTTCACCTTGACCAGTTCGACGTCGGCGAATCCGGTAGGATTGAACTTTGCCGCAAATCCCCCGTTCTCTTTCGTTGATGTGGCAGGGTGCGGCCTGGCCAATTCCACTTGCACCTTCAAAATACGTTTCGCGCCGACGGCAGTGACTGGCAGCGGTCAAACTCCCTTCATCGGTTTCAACGATGGAATAGCGCAGAAGACCCTTCAGATTCAGGTCAACGGACAAGGTATCAATCCAGGAACTCTAGTCACCGCCTTCGGAACCGCGGGCAAAGTGACCGCCGACTTTGGAAACGCATCAAGGAATGCCTTTGGATCGGCCATGGTGATCCAGCCGGACAAAAAGGTTGTGGTAGCAGGAAAAGTGTTTAACGGCTCTAACCACGACATTGGTCTAGCCCGTTTCAATTCAGATGGAACCCCGGATCTCAGTTTCGGGAGCAACGGATCCGTAAAGTCCGATCTCGGAGCCGACGAGAAGGTTTCGGCGGTTGGTTTGATGAGTGACGGCTCTATCCTGGTCGCGGGTTCCACCAGTGGTAGCTCGGGCAGTCGAGCCTTTGCTCTCGCTCAATTTAGCCCAGCGGGAACATTGCTGGGAAGCACCACCACGGCCTTTGGTAGCGGTGATGCCGAAGCGAGTGCCATGGCCATCGATTCCGCAAATGGAATCGTTCTGGCAGGAACCTACACCGGTTCCACCCTCGCCAAGTTCGCTGTCGCGAAATATCGCGCCAACAGAACTGCGGATACCTCGTTCAATACAAACGGTAGAAAACTTTTCGCGGTCAAAACTGACAGTGATGATCGGGCGATCGCCGTAGCCATTCAAAAGACCGACCAGAAGATTATCGTGGCGGGAACCTACGAAGTGAATAACTCGATCCACGGTGCTGTGATTCGACTGAATACGAATGGCTCCTATGACACCAGCTTCAACGGAAACGGTATGAGGTTGACCTCGTTTAATGCCCAGGACGATGAACCGACCGCCATGACGTTGCAGCCGGACGGAAAAATCGTACTGGCCGTTTCGACTGAGTACGCCGATCAAATGGCGATTTACCGCATCAACACCAACGGAAACTTCGACAGTTCTTTCGGCGGGGGCGATGGCAGGAAAAGCGTCGATTTCGGAAGCGGTTCGCGAGTCGATAAGGCGAAAGCGATTGCCATCCAAGAGGATGGAAAGATTGTCATCGCTGGTCTCTCCACTGATGGCACCAACGCGGACGTCGCGATAGGGCGCGTTAATGCCGATGGCACACTGGACGATAAGTTCATTGGTGCAGGAACGCTTGACGGCCGCGTGTTGAGCGATCTGGGCTCTCCCGAGGACTCGGGAAACGCAGTCGCGATTCAGTCCGACGGCAAACTGCTTGTCGGTGGAAGCACCGTGGACTCCAATGGGGTCAGCCAAATGATCGTGTTGCAGTACTTCAGGTAAAGTCGACATATCGACGATAAAAAGAGATTATTTTGACTCTTAAAAAAGAGCCCATCAACTTTTGCTTTTAGTTGCCGTACATCGATTCTTGTATATCCATTGCCTCGATGGTGAGCTCCAGTTCCTTCAATTCTCTTTGAAGCGCCTTAAGTAGCTTCGCATCGTTTTCGCGAGGCTCGCTGCGCTGCCGCTCCTTAATCCCACGAATTGCCTCGCGCAGATTTTGCGCTTCAGTCACAGTCCGCTCCCGTAGCTTTTCAAAGCGCTCATGCTGTTGTTCCAACGCTGGTGTTGTGAAATCTGTCCTAGGGGGGCTCGTTCAGCGTATTGTTCACCCGGGCGAGGTATCCCGCTAGACTTCTTTTTGTTTGGGATAAGTCAAAGCGGAGATGGTTAACCTCCTTGCGTCTCTGACGAAGCGCCTCAAGTTCGGAAGCCGTCCTTACGACAGCCGGATTGGCGTTGATCTCTTCTTCCGAAAGGGCGTGTCCATCGACTTTCAAATATATGAGTCGGCTTTTTTGATTCCTCAGGGTTGCTGCTGTTTTCTCAATCCTCGAGTTAAGCTCTTTCCATTCCTTTTCATACTTCGCTATCTCGGGCCCGAGACCTTCGAGTTGCTTTTGAGCTTCGTCGCGGGTTCTTTCGGCGGACCAGCGCAAATACCAGGTGGGCCGTTCTCCTATTGGCGGAAGATTGAACTCGTTATTTAACTTTAGAATTTGAATGTAATTCTGATCCATCTTCTGCCGATCTACCGAATTGTTTCCGCCATCGGGCTTTTGCAAGATACGATCATTTTCAGCGATGAGTTGCTTGCGTTGTTCACGTGCGGCCCAGGTGGCGCGAGCAATAGCTTCTTCCTCGACGTCATCGGAAACGAAGATATGGAAAGGGCAATCCGCAGGGGTTTGAGCAAGCGCTATGGGAGTCGCGCTCAATGCCAGGAAGACTAAATCAATAATCAAGAGAAAGCGGACCACGCTTTCAAGTATACCTTACGCTAGATTTTGCCCGAAACGCCTCTGATATCGATCTCGACACTGGCGGTCAAAGACATGTAGGTGCGGCGGTCAGAACGAAACTCCGCTCTACGCCAAGGTGAAAAAATACTGAAAAAAAAAGTAAGGCGAAGCTTACAGCGAGGGCTCAGCCTGATGCTGCTTCATAT
>JBEBHM010000262.1:0-10536 GCA_040080875.1 Pirellula sp. | reverse complement strand
CTACACGACTAACTGCACGACTGCCAGAATTGCCATTCCTATGCAGGCAGCGCGCAGGATCCACGCAGTGGTCGCAAGGCGTCTCTCGTTCTGAAGTCGCAAAGTAGACCAAGCCAAGAGTCCCTCTTGTTTGGTCATTCGATCCAGGATGTGGGCGCAGAATCCTTGTTCGATCGGCGAGTCACCGGACGCGGCAAAGTAGACACCGCTGAGAATTGCTGCATTCTGTCCTACCCCTTCGTCAGGACGAAAAGCTACCGATTCGGATACTAAAGCGTGGATCGCGCTGGACAATCTGCCTCGGCAAGCAATCAAGAGTTGAATCAGGCGTTGATTTCCCGCAGAATTTGTTCCGTTCACGTTTCGAAAACATCCGTAGACGGATCGGCAGATTCCATCCATCGCGCGGCGACAGATCGTATGGACTGCGGCTCGTTCGGGAGTCTGAAAAACATCGCAAGTTTCACCGAGCACGAGGCGATGCGCGCGTTCTGGGCCATTTCTTCGGATTAGCTCAGAGCAACCGGTTATCTCGTGCATTCGATCCATGATGATCGAGATCGGAGCCATGAGTCCAAGTTCATCTCGGAGTTGATTCAAGTCGCGTCCAAGCAAATGACCGCACTGTTTTGAGTACTCCACGCAGTCCATAAGCTGTGGGGCATCCACCCAAGCCAATGCACCGTTGATGGGTGCCAATCCCATTCGCGACGAGCGGAGCCGGCGACAGAGTTCTTCTAACAGTGACTGGCAATGTACTAGCTCGCTCGAAGACAAAAGTTCGCAGGCCTCTTGTCTGACACGAACTGGATTCATGGGCTCGGCTGCAGGATTAGGTTGCGGTTCATCCCACTGTGATAAGAGCAACTCCGTTTTGTCGATCTGAGCTTGGAAATGATCCGCGTCATTGTTTCTTGAGGCGACGTTCTGTGAGGAACGGGATGACCGCTGAGGCAACACGAGTTCCAGTGACGCGAAGGTCGAAGATTCAGATCTGGGCGTCTCGCCGACGGATGCTCTTCGGTTCACTTTAGAGGGTAACCCCATTTCAACGGACGGGGCGGCATCGCCAAGGAAAACATCGCAGTCCGCTGACGCGTACTCCCATTCGAGGTTAGATGAATCGTGAATGTCCTGAGTTGTTGCCGTAGAGGCCGAGGCCGCGAGTCGTCCCGTGCGATGGAGGATCAAACGGTTCTGCGCCATAGCAAACGTGCCTACATCGTTGCATCCAATCAGGATGCGATCTTCGGCGATATACCAGTGGATAGGGGCCGATGGATCCGTCGGTATGGGCTCCATCGATAGCTTGAGTCCTGCTCGGAGCAAGAAATTGGTTTGGGTATTTTGATCACGGCAACCTAAGATCATGAACAAGGGAACACTGCTTAGGTTCATACCCCGTTGCGAAATGGCCTTGATTCCCGCTTGCCAAGCCTTGTCGAGAGTGCGATCACGAGCGGGAAGTTGCTCGCACCAGAGCCTTACCGTCCAAAACGTAAGGATGCAAACTGTGCACCAAAGCCCGACGAGTCCAGCCAACTGTGGGAATTGAATGTAGTCGCTCCACGCAACTCGTTGTGGTTCGGAGTCGAACACAATCCACGTGGTGGCCGTAAGCCCCAACAAGAAAATCCCAACGGTCGCAGCCACATAGTGTGCGGTCGTGAATCGCAGGTAATCAGCGATTTGTTGGTGTATGGGTATTGTCGTTGGGTTACTCACTGCGGTTACTCGTGGGCATGGAGAAACTGATAGAGCGCCACATTGATGAGAGCCAAGCACAGAGCGCCAACGCTCCACCATACGACTTGATGTCGACCCGTCAGTGGAGGAGCTCCCGGGATCGGCCGATGAGTTCCGTCCGCATTGGCTTGTATGGGTACCACGTCGATCATTCTTGAGGTGCGGTCCAGCCACTGATCGATTGTCCTGGGCCAATCCTCGTTGTGTTCTACCGTGCGTTCTGCCTCGGCCAACGCATACATTCCGCGAAATCCGAGCAATACGCAGTTGTAGAAAACCTCGAGTGCATCGCGGCACGAAAGGGCCGAAGCTTGCTTCGCCAATTCGAAGAACCGCTCGTTACAGATGCGAGATTGAAACAGCTTCATCTCTAGAATATGATTGCGCCACCAAGTCGAACCGGTCCAAGGAAGTGTCAGCAACATCTCGTCGATCCAGACCGCCAATGCGTAGCGAGCGAGTTGCCATTGCCGCGACGCGCCCAGCACGGTGTCCGCGCGGTCAAACAGACCAAGAATCTTGGCGTGTTCGATTTCGGCAGAATCTGCAGAACCGTGTTCGATGCGATCCAGAAACTCGATCGCACCTTGAAATACAGGGTCGACAGCCGCAGCAAATTCGGGACGCATCACGCAACTCCGAACAAGGCAAACTGGAACGTTAGCGTCTCATTCTCAGCGCGAATTTGAATTTCCTTGCCACCGATGATTTTGTCTCGATTTGCGATCATCGAATCAGGAACTCGCAGCGCCAGCGAACCGCTAGACTGAACATCTTGCCAGGCTGGCTGGTCCGTCCCGACGACCTCGTAGTAGTTCCACTCGCTGGCTTTCGGCAATGCGGCAGGTACATCGATCGATCGCTTGAGCTCGACACCGGGAGCCCGCATGGTGAAAAGCCGTTCGACGTCTCGTACGCTTCCCAGTTTCCAATCCAGATTGCCTGACGACATAAGCCGATGCAGCGAATCGGCGCTCCGCGTGGTTTGGTGGATCCCGATAAACCAGCGACGAATCGAACTGAACGTCGCACGATCGATCGAGACTTGCATTCCGTTCTGGTTCCCGACAAACGCGCATTGTCGATAGGGTGCACGCTGCAAGCCTTCGATCGCATTGGCGATGCGTCGCTTGAGTTCGAAAAAGATTCCGCCAAGGTTTTCGTGATCGTAGGGTGAAGTCGCGAGCGCTGCTCGGTTGGGATGCAACAGATCGAGGCTTCCGGCCAATCTCGCCATCTCGATGTAAAGCGTCAAAGGGTGAATCCCTCTCGAACTCGCCAGCACGCGAAGGACCGATGCGGTTGGGTTCACTGCTTGCAAAATCAAAAGACGTTGTACGTCGATCGGCGTGTTTGCATGCAGCACTCCCCCCGCATCTAACAATTGCTTGGAGAACAGTTCGCTGTACTGCTGAACCAAATCATACGTTGTCGACAGGATTTGATGACGCAACAAGCTGCTCGCGGCGCAATCGATAAGTGGAGGAATATAATGCGAGTCCATACGGACTTGAACATCGTCTTGTTCGCTTCGCCGAACCCTCGCGATTCGCAAGACGTCATAGCCGGCAAGATCATCGGTGCTCAGCAATATTCTTGCGTTTAGCTCACGCAATTCCACCGGCTGAATCGAAGCCGCGTCCGACTCATCTGGGAGATCAAGCCACTGGGCTCGAAATCGAGAACCATTGCGATGTTCCGCAGAATCTACATTTTGATTGCCGAGCTTTAACTTCGGAACCGCAACGAAAACATCGACGTGCCGCGATGATTGCTCGCTGACCCGTTCCAATTCTGCGTTGCGTCGGGCACCGCTTGACGAAGGCGCATGGGGCATCGAGTCAATCGAGTGCAATTCGGAGACAGCGTTTAACGCCGGACGCAAATCCCGCCGGTCGGAAAGCGATCCGTTTAACCATTCGATCAGTACACCGCCTGGCGTCTTGCATCGCAACAAGTCCACCTGCAGAAATCCGGCTGCGAGCGCATCGTGATTGATAGCAATCTCAAGAATCCCATAGCTATATGGGGCTTGCCATTGTTCCCCAGTACAAACCCTTTCCGTCCAATGCCGATCCCAAGCCTGAAAATGATGCGGTTGAAGGAAGAGACCTTCGTGCCAGTGAACTGATGGGAACTGCATGGGCAATTGATAACCAGTTGAATTCAGCCATTTGTCTCAGAACAGAACAATTCCTGTATCGACACAATCCGTACAGACGATAAATCCAAATGAAGCAGTACGTCCTTGTGTGGAATGCTTTCATTCGACGAAACAACAATCCAACGAGAAGTTCGTGGCATTTTCGACTTTGGCCGTCTTGCTCTTTGCTCAGCTTGCGGACAATTACCCGATTAGCATTCCAACTCCTGCGATCCCGATTTTGTTCGGCGATGGTCAGGTCATGGCTGTTCCCTTGGTACCCAACGAGGATGCCGCCACGTTTCCCACGATTGACCATGCGGCACTGCAAACGCAACCATCCTCGGCGCATATGGTTGCGAGCAATTTCGAGGCGAACATGATGCCTTGGACCGAGCAGCGTCTCACGGATCTCACGAATCACCAATACGTCAGCGACCAAAACCCATATGCCTTGGCAGGATTTGACGGCCAAATTCCTGTCCCTCCCGCCGACGACTCGGTGTGGACACAGAACTTGCCGTGGACACCAAACGCGACTGCGCAGGTCCCGATCTTGCCGTCGGCTCATTCAAACAACAGCGTGCCAGCCCGCCGACATCGCATGAGTTTATTTCGAAACTGGCTTCGCCGTCGAACGGGGCCTGACCTTGGGATTGGCTATGAACGGGTTATGTTCGCCCCGATGGTTCTCGATACGGCCATCAGCAGCAGCAATACGGGAATTCGTCTACGTTCGGATCGTGGGCTGTCGGCACCGGATCGGCTCGAGTATGTCTGGGCTCGCGCGGGCGGGCGAGGCCCCGCCCCGGAAACACGTTTGGATTTGATCGACACGGTCTACCGAACGGAACTGGGCAATGCGCAAGCGACCTTGATCAGCGAAATCAGTATGCGGGCACTCAACCCGGAAGTGAATCCGAACACGGTCGGATTTGGCGACATGGTGTTAGGCGGGAAAGCGCTGATGTATGACGGCAAGTGCACCAAGGTTTCGTCCTTGTTCCTATCGTATCTGAACACCGGTCCAACTTACCGTGGCTTGGGAACAGGTCACGTCTCGCTGGAACCCGGGTTGTTGTTACGTCACCAATGGAGCGATGCGACTTACCTGCATAGCGAAATCAAATATCGACTTCCGATCGCGGGCACATCTGGTTTCGCTGGTGACGTTTTGACGACAGGTTGGGGGATCAGTACGATTTGGCGCGATACGGACACCTACGCGTTGATACCCACGATGGAGATGCGCACCAACTCGTTCTTGTTCGGCGGACGCACGCTCGCCAACGGGACGACCGAAAAGATCGATGGAGTCACTGCGGTCGAATTCTATCCTGGAATGCGGTGTGCGTTTGGCAAATCAAGCGTTGGGACTTGGGAACTCGGTTTCGCGGGTGGAGCAACGCTTGCAGATAATGACTGGTGTGATTCGCGAATGATTCTAGACCTGCGACTCGTTCGATAGGCGTCGCGTGCTGCCGGTGACGTGTGCCACTGTTACCACCGGACCTCCATTTGATCCACGATATGGTTGGCGATTCGCTCGATTCCACGCTGGTGGGCCGTCGCAATCGACTGACCTGCCTCGGGAATGAAGTTCGAGTTTTCTGCAAAATAGAAGGTGCTTTCACCGAGAGGCAAGAATCGGTTCTCGATAAGAGGTTGTCCACGGCGATCGACCCAACTCAGTTCCGCCGTAAGGATCGATTGTAGGAGCCGAGGTTCATCCGTTCTGGTTTCGCCGACGACGCGTTTGGAGTCGGTTGTCAATCGGCAAGTTAGAATGGAGTCTGCGGTAGCTTGGTCGGTGAGTTTGTAAGGCGTTCGTCGCTCGATTTCTTTTTGCAATATTTCCGTCAACAGACCGGCTAGTTCTGGCCTAAACGAGTCGCTCTTGGCAATCGAGACATGGATGGTCCGAATGTTGTCTCGGAACAAATTCCGAGTTCCAATTTTGTAGCCTGCACAACCTAGGGCGGTGGACCATGCGACGAAGATTGCAATGATCGTTGCGTAGGAGCGTTGGAGCTTAACTTGTGGATTGAAGCGTAGAGCCCTGGCTGAATTGGAATGCATGATGGCAAGTGCGACTTCAAGGCTAAATACAAGGGCTGGGGGTAGTGGATCTTGTTAAAGATCCTATTGCTGCAGGACCTTTAACAAGGTCCACTACCCAAAAATCTAAGCTGGACAACGCACTAGGTCATCTCTTCACCGGGCCGCCGATTGGATCGAACACGTCGGGAGGAGCGCTGTTTGGCTGCGTAGCAGTTCGTTCGTAGACATCGCGTTGGATTGTGTTGTCCTCAATCTCTGGCGTGGGCTTCAGCAGGGGAGTTATCTTGTCTCGGTTCGGGAACAAATCTGCCAGCCAGCGAAGTTGTTGAATAGGTTCGTCCGGCATGCCCCCCGTCTTTTCCATGATGGCTCGGGCTTTTTCCGCGAACGGTGTATCGCCGTAATCGGAAAGGATTTTCGTGCAAGCGATCCGCGCCGCACGGGCTTCATTTTTGTTGTAACGGTAGGTTGCTTCGGTGAAGTGCCTTTCGGCGCGACGGAAGCGGACTTCGCTGTAAGCGTCCTGGATTTTTTGCTTTTCCTTTTCTGCGTCCTGCCGAAACTGGCGGACGGCTTGCTTGATGAGTTTCTCGGCCTTGTCCAGCGACTCTGACGAGTACTCGGCCCCCTGGTAGGACATAAGAGCCGACTTAATCCCAAGCATATGAGCTTCGAATTGATGTGGACTGTCGGGATAGGTGCTGATCAAGTCGCTGTAGGTGTCCAGGGCTTCGTGCCAGTTCTCGTTCTTGAAATTGGTGTTCGCCAACTCCATGGTGACGTCGTCCGCAAGGCGTCCTGTTGGGTTATCCAGTCGCATCTTTTCCAGAACACGAACACCATGTTTTCGAGTGTCGTTCCAGGGTCGTTTGTTGTCGGTGAAGTTGACGTGATAAAAAGCATCTTTGAATTGCAGCCAGTACTGGCCAATTTCCATGCGGCGTTTGTCCAAGCGATCTTGGTACGGGTTGCGAGGATATTCCTTGAGCAGCTTGGCGTAGTAGTTCTCAGCCTTATAGTAATCTTCGGCGAAGAAGTAACATTCGGCAGTCATCCAGAGGCAGTCCTGTTCGAGCGTACTACTAGACCAATGTTTGGACGCCTCGATGTACTTTTTAGCTGTAGCCCGAAACGATTCTTGGCGTTCTTCCGCCTGGAGCGTTATGGTCTTGTTCCAAAGATCCTCCGCCTCCTTTTTCAGACTACGGGCCAACTCTTGGTTGATGGCTTTAGGGCCAAGGCCGGGGATAAAATGCAGAGCCTTGGGGAGGCTGCTCTCACGCAGTTTATCCGCACGGCTTCCTTCGGGACGAATCCAATTCCCATCCTTGTCTTCGTAGCCTTCGATTGCGTTGCGAGCGCGAACATACTCGTCGTCCTCTTTCTTAAAGAGGTTGAAGGATGCGCATCCCACTTGAAGGATCAAGCTGAGGACGCACCCCATGCGAATTAGGTTTAATGTTGGAGCCATTCGATGCAAAACTCCATCGGACTTGTTTTTTGGGTGCGATTGCAAGTTGCCCATCCTGGTCAACGCTTCAGTTCCTCTAAAAAATCCGTTAGTCGCATTTGCCGATCCGATAGGTTCGATATGAACTTGTCCATCACGAATCGAACTTCGCCGCGAACGCTGCGATCGATGAGTGGTGGCTCTTCGTCCCAATCCGTCTCGGCGCATTTGATCAATTGATTCAGCAGTGCATTGCTAATTCGAATGACCATGTGTTGGCTGGCGAGGCAATTCACGCAAAGCACACCTCCGGCGGCAATGCCCAATCGCGCTCCCAACTCCACTCGCTGGGACTCTACAGCATTCCCGCAACCCGCGCATAGACGAAAAGTTGGCAAATGCCCAAGCAACTTGAGCATCTGCATTTCGAAATGCAGGATCGACTCAGCCGGCGGCTTGCCTTCGTCTAACGCAATGAGAGTCCGGTCGGCAAGTTCGAAGAGATTTGGGACTTTGTGATGTTCCTCGGTTAAGAAGAGCAAGAGTTCGGCGACGTAATAGCCGCAATAAAGCGGCAACAAGGCCATTTGCCCAGATCGAAATCGTCGTGACAGTTTCGACTCCGTGAGCAAGTCGAGTGTATCGTGTCCTTTTTGGATAAACACGATCTGAGATTTTGCTAGCAAATCGATCGAGGTTTCGAAAGGGCTACGCAGTCGGCGAGCGCCCCGTGCGATGGCCGCGATCTTGCCAAAGTCGCGAGTGAACAGCGTCACCACGAAACTAGTTTCGCTCCACGGGACGGTTCTAAGGACGATGGCCTCGCTCTTTTCCAAGGACATCGTTATCGACGCAGTTTTCCGGCCGAGATGGTAGGGAAATAGTCGTGGTCTCGCTTTCGCAAGACTTTGGCGCTAATAATTTCCTCTGGACGCTTGTTCCCTTCTTTACGTTCCTTTTCGTCCGCCAAGTTCATGACGCGAAACAAATTGATGGACGGAAGTCCCTTGACGACACGGCCGAAGACGGTGTAGGTGTCGTCCAAAAATGGCATAGGCAAAAACGTAACGTAAATTTGAGAGCTGCTCGAGTCTTGATTCACGTTGCCGTTGGGGTCGGACCCAAGAGCGACGGCGACGGAGCCACGAAAATGATGACGATGATCCGGCAAACTCCCTTCGCCTCGGAATTGATATCCTGCATCTCCGGTTCCGTCACCCTTTTCACAACCTGTTTGTGCGCAGATGTGTTGTTCAACGCGGAAAAAAGTTTTGTTGTCGTAAAATCGATTTTCAATAAGGTAGATGAAGCTCGCTACGGCGTTGGGAGCCGAGTCTTCGTAGAGTTCGAGTACGATGCGTCCTTTGGTCGTCATCAGTTCGACGAGTGGGTTGTCTCCTTTTTGGCTTTCCTTTTGTCGAAACTCCAGTTCACGTTTCCATTTTTCACGCAGAACGGGCAGGTCGTTCATGTATCCGACTTGATTTCCCTGCAGCTTGCTTTCTTTTTGAAGAGGCCCCCAGCATAATTCGACGAAGTCGAAATCGGAGTGCGCAAGGCCAACCATTCCTGCAGCACTCCTTATTTTGTCGTCGATGTTGCGATCGGCCTGGATAAGAGCTTTAGCGGCTCCAAGCCATGGATCAAAGCGGTCCCGTTCGACGTCATCCAAAAGCATTTCAATCAAGGTGTTTCCCATCAACTTGTACTTCTCGGGGTCGCTCGCATAGAGTTCACCAGCCTTGTTGATCCAAAGGCTGATGGCATCGTTGGCGGCAGCCATGGCATCGCACCAATTATTCCAAATCGCGATTGGGATTGCCGATGAAGGGTCCGTGGACAATTGTTGTCGATTGCGGACTTCATCGAGATTTGTCATCGCCTCGCGATAACCGGCAAACGCTGCGGCGTACTCTTTCGACAATGCCGAGGTTTCATCGGGGGGAATGGACGCAAAAGCCTGACGGCGTAGCATGGCTTGTTCCAGCTTTTGTTTATCCTCCTGTTGTTTTTTTTCTGCTCTGGCCTCGGGTGTCAACGCGGATTTTGGTCGCGAGCTCGTCTGCGCAGCAGAACGCTGACATGGAAAGACAACGACTACCGAGCCGCAGATCAGGAGCATTAAGTAGCGAATTGAAAGGAACAGCACTGGCTGGATCGAACGGCTTGGCATACGCTAATCGAAGTAAACGAAATGAAACGTAAAGTCTTGCGACTGACAACTTTATCGGACGTGGAGAATCTTGGAAACAACCACCCTCAGGATCATTGCCGGGAATCTGCGGACACGCAAGATTCAATTTAAGGTGGATCCGCGAACTCGGCCCATGAAAGACCGTACCCGCGAAGCGGTGATGAGTTTGTTGGGTGGTACGTTCGAAGACGCGATTGCGTTCGATTTATTTGGTGGAACCGGCGTTTTGGCATTCGAAACAGTCTCCCGAGGGGCCTCACGAGGCATTGTATTTGAGATTCTCAAATCAGCCTGCAGGGAAATTCTCACCAACTCTGTCAGTCTGGGCATTTCGGACAAAATCGAGGTGGTGCAGTCCGACGTACTCGACTGGACCGAGTCGCTTGCGGCCAATTGCGTGCGATTTGCATTACCTCCGAACGAGCGATGGATCGTGTTTTGTTGCCCACCTTACTCGCTTTGGACATCGCATGGCCCCAGGCTGACCAAACTGGTTGAAACTTGGTGGAACGCTGCCCCGCGAGGTTCGCTGTTTGCCATCGAGTTGGACGAGTCCACACCTGCGACTTTTTTGCCAAGGTACCAGGACGGTACCGGAAAGTACGATCTCTCTGAAATGATCGACTGGGACGTCCGGAGTTACAAACCCGCCCAAATGGCGGTCGCGGAAAAGACGTGATGGGACCAATTCGCGGTCTCCAGAGTAAAACGATTGTCCCAATCGTTCGTGAAGCACGTCTGGCATATCGATCTCTCGTGACCAAAGCCAGTCAAAACCGCAATTCTAGCCCTCCGCCGGCAGGCTTGTTTTTTTGGTTGTTAGAAATTCGGAGCCGCATGTCGAATCGGAGCGACAGCGAAACATTCAGGTCGACGACGTCGATCGATGTCTTCGACGGCTTTGGAAGAAGAACCATACCATGCCCGAAACTCCTACAAGGG
>JBEBHM010000983.1:0-2798 GCA_040080875.1 Pirellula sp. | reverse complement strand
ATATAGGCACAAACCGACAGCAACGATTCTTCATCGAGAATCGCAATCGATTTGAACCGTCCCTCGAAAAATGCGCCCGTGCATTCATCTTGCTTGTTGGCAAGACGAGCCAACGGTTCTTTGAGGCACTTCATGAACCAGCCAAGCGATGACAATCGCTTGCGCGTCTCTGCGATCCAGGAAATGTTGGCAACACGAACCTCCATGATCTCCTTGGAAACTTTCATAGGCTTTCGATCAGCCCCACGCGGCGGAAAGAGTCGAAACCAGCGCTCGGCCACTTCGGTATCCGACCAACCGCTGGCAACATCCGGATCAATACGCAGCAGCAAATGCAGGTGGTTGTCCATCAAACTGAACCCACCTACGGAAACCGCGAAAATCTGGTCAAGTTCCCTGAGTCGATTTTCGATCCAATCTTTACGCCCCGGCGCGGCCTCGTCTCCCATGAGATGAGCGCGGCGAACGCAGCGGGAAATGCAGTGATACCAACGACTTACGGTCGCATCGACAAGTCGAGAACGGGAGATGGTCATGGAACTACCCTCTGCGGTGGAATTGAATTGATCGGCAGATCTTACCAAAAAAGCCAAACTGGTCAACCGCTGTGCCTGTCCTTTCTTGTTCGTCCTCCGCTAAATCTCTACAGTATCAATTCGGCCAAAAATGCGACCACAATTCGGCCCGTAACACCTTCCGAAGAATTAGTTATCGTTATCCGGCAAGTACCTCTTTCAGTTGAAGAAATGAATCGCGTACGTCATCGTCCTCAAAAACTACTGTCGTAAGTGCTATGTCAAGGAGGTCCTTTGCATCAACTGGATTCTCTACCCAATACAGCCGCGGGACCGACAGTAGCGATTTGACCAGTTCGCCATCGTAAATTTCACCTGCGAGCGGATCAAGTCGCAGTTCGTTTGCAATAACTGGCACGATTAATCGTAGGTGGAGTTTCTGACGACAGGCACGCGCAAGGTCGCCAATTTGCAATTCATCAACGGGCACATTTCTGATAGATGCATACCATTCGTCAAGCATCGAAAGAGACGATTTGTCGTCCTGATTTGAATCAAGACCATCAACATCAGCAAACTTCACCGGATGCGTCATAGTCCAGCTCCTTCCGTATGCTCTACAATTTTCTCAATCAGAGCTTTCGCTTTTTGTCTCGCGGCGACCGCAGCAGGATCAGTCGAGTTTCTCAATGTGTTGACATGCTTTCGCAAACCTTGAAGTGAGTTGTTCATTTCTTGAGCGTGATCCCAGTATCCTCCCGTCTTCTTTGGAACAGGATTTCCGATCATGTCTCGTAGTGTCCCGGTATAGTCATGTGGTTTGAGGTGTCCGCTCTCGATATTCGCAATCTTGCGCATTGCTGCTTGTTCGGACTGGGTCAGTGCAACTGCAGGCTTCGAAGGCGGCTTCGGTGGGAGCTGAAGTACGTTTCTTGTATCTCGGGGAGGCGGGTTGTAGTTGCTTTGAATCGACTTGGCGGCAGCCCATGCTTCCATCGCTTTCCAGACTCCTCCATTGGGGCCGAGCTGCTGATTGATCATGTAGCTGATCGGTGCCCGCTCAAGTCTCATCTGTTCTACTATGTATCGTTCCTCAGGCGTGGCAATACCCCACCATACACGCTGTGACATCCGGAAATTCTCCCTTTCTTGCATCCAACGAATCTCGTCGGGTGTTGTTGCTCGCATGGAAGGGCGGGTATCCCCAGGCATCGACGGAACGGGAAAAGTCTGTGGGCGATCAATTGTTGTGCCTGTCCCCTATTGTCCCCGTGTCCCCCTTCGTAAAGGTTCGGGTTCTCAGACACTTAATGAAACTCCTCGCACAGCGACAATTTGTTTCCGAAAGGGTCTCGTACAAAAATCCACTCTGCATACGGCAGTTCCTGGCGACCGACGATTTCAACCCCCGATTCACGTAGATTTTTCTCAAGCTCCTCTAGGTTATCTACTGGAAGTGTAATTCCAATCGCGTCTCCCCACTGTTTCCCGACAAGCTTTCGACGAAGCGAGTCGTGTGTGACGTTACTGAGATCGAGTACGAAATTCTTGCAATGCTTCGCCAAGTTAAGCGAAACGGCCCTATCCGCTCCTGAATTCCGGTCTGATTCGATCTCAAATAGCTTCAATCGCCTTACATAAAAATCGATCGCTAAATCAAAATTATCAACCAGCAACCACACACGGACTGAATTCATAATCATCATTGGCCTTAGTTGAATACTCCGAGTTCACGCAATACTTGCAACTCAGCCTCGTAAAACTTGCTGCCAACTTCGCGTCCATCACGACCGATATCTATGAACCTAAATCCTTTTTCGTAAAGACGTCGAATGAGATGTCGGTTGAAGTCGATGAGAGTTGCTTCATCTACTGCAGACAAAAGGCCGTTGTCTCCTAGCTTGAACTTCATGTTGTTGGGCCATACCTTTCGAAATTCTAGTGCGTCGCCGCTCAAGTGCTCGCGGATGTGCTTCCCGATCCGCTTTTGTCCTTCCCCGATTACAAACGTTTTGTTCTTGCCTGCTGCACTCCAAGCGTCGACCGTGCGATCAATGAATGCATCTACATGCGAGGCTACAAACCGCGATAGCCCTCCATTTGTGGCAACTTGTCTTGCAGCTTGCCTTGAAGCCTGAGCTCCGAGGGCTCCGGCGCTACCTGCAGATGGGGATAGAGACAATCCAAGGACACCCCACCCGGCAATATCTCTTTGTGCATGAGCGGCGTCGGAATCTAGAAGCATGAGTGTATGCAACGAAAACCCAGTGTAGCGTCGTGCCC
>JBEBHM010000982.1:0-2803 GCA_040080875.1 Pirellula sp. | reverse complement strand
ACCCACATCAGTTCATTGTTCCTGCTTACATCGACGATCAAGGAGGCATTCGATTTCCAACCGTTGATTTCAACAATCTGAGTGTGCACGGGTGTCTCGTGAGTCCGGATCTGATCTCCGCCTCTCTGGCGCAGTCGCTGCAGCTTGCCGATGATTCGGATACGGAAGGAGAACCGCTTGAACGTCTTCGCCGTCGCCAAGATGAAGCAATCTTGAAACTGAAGAAGATATGGGACTGCGCAACTCCTCTCCAGCAGGCGAATCGACGCATTTTGGTTGTACGTCCCTCGCAACGAGCGCTCGATTTTGAGTATGGTTCGTTGTCGGGAGTCGATCCTGCCATTGAAGGTTCGGTCATGTTGACACGGGAACGTCAGAGCGGTGACCGGAATATTTTCCGATCACGCATTGTCCAAGTGTTCGATTCGTCGTTTGCCGCCGATCGAAAAACGGGACATGAGCAAGATAATTACAGTCAGGAAATGTCCCTGCTTGTTGGGATGGAAGATCAATTGACGAATTTCAACCGACGACTCGATCGTGAATGGCGTCAGTCATCCGATCGTGACGATCTTCGTCGAGAAGCCATGGTGCTGCTTTCCGAAGGCGCTGAAGCATTGGCTGCATGTGAGAACGAATTCAAAGTGGAAGCGCAACGCATGCTTGAAGCCGCCTCATCGCTCAAGGATGTTCGAGGTCGTGAAAATGTAACGATGGTGATGACGCGTATGGTTGCCGTTATTCGGCGATTACAATCACGCATGAATGAAATGATCGGAAAGGGAACGCACAACCAAGCAGATGCGATGGCCATCGAGCGTGCAAATGAGCGAGATCGGTCAACCATCGGAACGTTCCGAACAGCCGTGCAACATGCTCCTGAAAAGCTGGAAGTATTTAATCAACTCTTCGGCGATCGCCCTCTTTCTCCCGTGGCACATGATGCGGCAGTCGATGGACTTCGCCGCATGATGCATCTGGATATGCATGCTCTTGGCCGAGTTTTGCTTCGACCAAATCGTCAGTTTGCTCAGATGCTCATTGCCCAAGATGTGCCACTGCAACATGCGTTGAATGATCGCGATCGCAATGCAGCGGAAGATGCACTTGTACGCATGCACATCATTGGAAAATTCCAACAGATCGAATTGCAACTCCAGCACATTCTGCAGGAGATCATGAATCCCCGCATAGCTGTCGAACACCTTGTGCAAGAAGTTGCGACATTGCGACGGCAATTTACCGAGTATCAACTTCTTCCGCAGCATATCGTTTCAGAGTATGTCGAACCCGTAACGCAGATGAGTACGACGCTGCAACGCATTGAAGATCGACTGAAATTTTATGCAGGACAACATCTTGATACGAATGAACGCGCCCTTGTGTATGGTCGACTCGCCGTTCATTTGAAGGCGATCAATGTTCTGGGACTCGCGAGTAGCGTCGCGTAACTACGCAGCCCTCGCCCTCTGCTGCAGCTCTGTCACAGGAACAATCTCGAACCCCGCACTCTCAATTACACCCGAACGAATAATGTTGATAGCGGATTCCAAATCCGCAATACGCATTTGTGTATCAAACAGCATATTGAGTGATACATCTCCTTTCTCCGGCAACGCCGGGTGTAGCACAAATTCCACCGGTTCGTGACCGGGAACGGATCGCAGCTCCCGTGCAAATTCTTCCGGTGAGCGAGGACTGCGCCTCATCGCATCCGTATTCCACGAGTACAAGTTATGTCGTACGTGCGGCAAGTTCAGTTGCATTACCGGGGGATTGCCGTCGAAGAGCTCGTTCATCAAATCATTCCACCACTGCATCACCTCGCCTTTTGCATCGAGGTTGAAGTTCCCATGCGTGCTGATGTGTAGCGGCTGCACGCCAAGCTCTTGCTGAAACAAATGCAACTGTCTGCGTGCATCCGTTTCCGCTTGCCGGCGAATTTCTGGCTCTTCACCGAGTGACGTCCCCCGTTCTCCCAATTCTCTGGTGAGTGCGACGCGATCGGCATCGGAGATATGGAAGAGTTCAAAGTGCAGCCCGCGGGATACTAGCCCGAGTGCGGCGATCGCTTTGGCCCTGGCTACTGCCCCTTCCTGCTCAATCAAATACTCCGCAGTTACCGGAACGCCGGTTTGTTCGACCAAATGCCGGATTCCACGATCGGTACTGGCAAAGCCGGCATCGTCACACGCGATAATGAGGGGGCGCAGAAGCATATTCACTGGCATACTCTGCATATGTTTCGTCTGATTATCAACGCCGATGACTTGGGGGTAAACCCGCAGCGTTCCCATGGAATCTTCCAGTGCGTCGAATTCGGGATTGTCACGTCCGTATCCGCTTTTGCGACCATGACGGATAGCCAGGAAGCGGTAAAAAGGGCGCGAGAAAAGGGGATCAGTGCGGGTCTCCACTTAAACCTGACCGATGAGTATCCTCTGTCCAAGCGCGATGACATCTCAACGCTCATTGATGGCAACGGCTGTTTCTTTGAGGCGTCAAGGCTCCGCCAATTGCTGGACGAAGGTGCCGTTAAATCCGAACATCTGGAACGGGAAATTCGAGCTCAGGTGGAATGGATGTTCGATGTCTACGGCCAGCCGACGCATGTGAACGGTCATATGAGCGTGAACGTCTTCCCTGCGGTTATAGACGTTCTTATTCCGGTGATGGAACGATATGGCATTCGTTTTACGCGTATACCCTGCGAACTGCCGCTGCCTCCCCATGGCTACGACATCACCGATGCGGAGTTGGCTTCGGTAAGGGCTATGAACGAACTCGCGCTCGGGGCAAAGGA
>JBEBHM010000261.1:0-10573 GCA_040080875.1 Pirellula sp. | reverse complement strand
CAATGTACCAATTGTGCAATAGGCTTCGAGCCTTTTTATGCCCCACCGGTAGATCGTATCGCTACCCTGCCAGCTCGTCTGGCAGGTAGCCAAGATTCGCAAGCTATAGACGCAACGTCCACTTCCTATTCCGCATTTAGTACCAAGGTACTGATAGCCCATGAACCTAATTCACCCGCGAGACGAGGAGGCCGTCTCGCTTTTAATCCAACGTTTTCATTGGTAGCGGAATGCGTCAAGCATTTCGACGATACAGTAAGTAGCATCAGCAATTCGAATCGCTTGCCGCGATCCGCTACGAAAGCGAGACGGCCTCCGATGTCGCGGGTGTCCAAAAAAATATGCGGTATAACAAGGTTGGAAGCCTATACAACCTGCTCAGCAACTTGGAACGCAACGCGTTGGTCAACCCTTGACGCTGATCTTCTTGGCTCTCGCTTCCTCGCATTTCGGCAGTGTCAAGGTTAACACTCCGTTTGCGTACTCTGCTGCAACTTCGTCGTCATTGACTTTGCACGGAAGGGTAATGGTGCGAGAAAAACTACCGTATCGACGTTCCATCCGATGAAACATCTTTTGATCGGTAACTTTTTCCTCTTGGCGATTTCCGCTGACCGTCAACGTATTGCCGTGCATCTGTATCTGAAAATCCTTGGCTTCCATACCAGGTGCATCTAATTTGACGGTGAACGTCTTGTCCGACTCCACAATGTCCATGGCTGGTCCCGACGCGACCGGAAGCCAATTCGAAGTGCTATATCCAAAAAAACTCGAAAGGAGGTCGTCCATCTCTTTTCGAAGGACTGAGAACGAGTCTCGAGGTGCGGCGAGAGATTGGGGACGCGTTGGAGTGAGTGTACTGGCCATTGTGGTTTCTCCTTATGACTTTGAACCAAAAAAAGGCATTCGCTCATTGGCTGCTACACACAGTCAATTTAACCTGCCCTTGTATGACGCATCGAGGAGAATGCAAACCGAGTACCAATCCGATCTTCAAGAGGAAGATTGCACTACGTTGCCGCGTCTTTCCAAGACGATTGACATTCCAGGATAGATTGTCGAAACTTCAACTCGGAGTCATTGAGAATCCGATTTGGCGTTTGCCAGCGAATCCAATTGAGTCAGTTTGGCACAGTTGATGCGACATCGGCACATTCAAACCGCCCGCGGACCAACTGCGACGATCAGCATCGATGTCTTGGTCACGGTCTGAGAGATCGCCTACAGAATCAAAGCTTAGGTCAACGTGTACATGATCGTTTAGGTGATTGGGTGAAGCCAGAACTTTTTTTGATGCTGGAGGCGGTTGCGGAGCAACCGCCCTACCGTGTTCTCGCTGCGGTTGCGGAGCAACCGCCCTACGGTGGGCTGGCGGTTGCGGAGCAACCGCCCTACGGCGAAAGAAATAGCGCAGAAGAAATAGCGCAGAGGAATTAGCGCGAATGGAAATGGCTATTTGACTTTGAATCGGTCGGGTTTCAGCAGCAGCATTCCGAGATCGTTGGCACCTTCCTTAAGAGTCAGCGTCACAGACCCCTTTACCCACTTGACAGGTTTCCCTGCCAAGTTGACTTCTTCGATCGACTTGTCTTGGGATTCGTGCCAAATTCGGAAGCTGATAGGAATGCCGGCAGGTAATTTTTCGATTTTGATTTTGCCGGCCGAATCGCTGATAGAGATATATGGATGATCGTTGACGATGACGTAGGCGTTCATCCACGGGTGGATATTGCACTCGACAGGTGTTGGGGCTTTTTCCTTGTCTTTTATCAGCATGTCGATCGAGTTCCCTGCCGGAATCATTTTGTTGGATTCCTCATTCGTCAAAAAATTGAATTTGGCGTTGTGACCCGCTTCGTCCGAGTTCTTGACGACCAACGTCTGACCAGCTCGCACGGACACGACGTGCGGCACAAATTTGCATTTATTGTTGTCCAAGACGGGTTTGGTGGTAGGAACGGCTCGCAGGTCAGGATGAATTTGTCCCGGTTCCAACTCTGTCTTTCGAGCGTCGATCATAAACACGATGTTTTCAATTGCTTTGGTCTTTGGATCGACGAGAAGTGCATCGGATGGCAGCTTGAGATCCCCACATTTAGCATCTCGGCTCATGTCCAAAATTGCCGCTTTGGGGGCTTCTCCATCCAAGAGCACGGTCATGCTTAGGTCCGCCCATTTCTGAGCGTACGCAGTTCCCGCTATTCCGTGAAAGGCAGCAAGGAGAAAGACAGTAATAGGAATAGCGAACTTCATCGAGGCACATTCTCCGAAGAAATGAAAGGTGGCGGGGGTCGGTTGCCAATCCAGACTAGCAATTCAATTGATCCGACGACCCAATCGTATCCCCGGTTGCGAGAATTTCAATCGCATTTAGCTAATTTCAGCGACTGGTCAGACTTGTGGCCATCCAATCCAGGTAGCGTTCCCAGCCGGCGCGGTCATGACTCGTTACGGCCTTGAACCGATCGTCCTTTTCCTTGGAAATACGCTGAAGCATGTCCTTTGCAAATTCTATTGTCCGGCGACAATCCGGCAGCTTTCCCATCTCCTTGTAGCAATTCGCGATTTGTACCATTGCTTCAACGGATTCAGGCTCATTTAAGAATCGGTAGGAGGCGTCTTGATAGGCAGCCCTTGCTTGCTCGTACTCGCCCGCTTCAAACAACAGGTCCGCTTCGCCGAAGAAACTGTTGCGCAGGTACTTCTCAGCGTTGGGCAGCGACTTGTTGAGGTCCGCCGCTGAAATGATCTCTTCCCGAAGCCTCCGATACACGCTTCTCGATTCGTTGAGCAATTCTCGTCGTTGTGTTTTCCATCGTTCGATGGTGTCGTCGTTAGCGAGTCGGTTCTCTTTCAGAAGCATTTCGGGCCAAGCGGACGCCAATTGGTAGGCTTTGGCCGTTGTGTAGAGCATTCTCAGCCGACGAGGGTCTTTTTCGAATCGGGTTAATCCCTCTTCGATCCGTCGGATGCTACGCAATAACTCGTTATAACTCTTTTCTACTTTTGCAAGATTCTCATAGGCATTGCTCGGAGTTTCGAGGATTGCATTGACGGCTTGCGATTGGAGTTTTTCGCCTCGGTGAAACGACAACTCACCCAACTCGAACAACGAATCTCTCCATGTCGGGCTGTCGGGGTTGAGATCGCTGTAATATAGATTCTGAACGATCAGCTCTTCCGCTTCTTGAAAGCTATCCTTGGCCGCCAACAACTTGGCCGCTTCCAGTCTCGCGTCGTACATGAGCGATGTATTCGTATTGCTCTCCAGAATTCGGTTGAGCGAATGCATCGCCAGATCGGTTTGATTGAGCGAACTATAGTTTTTAGCTTTGACCAATAGTCCGACGGGTTGATTCTCACGAGACTCGTATTGCAAATACTTGTCCAACAAACGGTTGCTCTCAACAAAGGCACCCGCATTACGGTAGTTTTCGATCGCCTTCATGAGCAGATCGAAGTAATTTGGTGAGCGCATCAATCTGGCGGCTAACGCTTCGTAAGCATCCGCAGACCGTCGATACAATTTCTCGGCTTGACCAGGTGACTCCTGTTTCTTGACCAATTGGGCCAACTGCTCATAGCTTCGAGAGTGGATGCGCATTCGATCGAGTTCATCGCAAATCGGAGGCAACAGTTGTGCAAACTCTACGGCTTCGTCGTACGCCTCATTAGAGATCAGCTTCTCCCCTGCGGACACTAATTGTTTTCTCAACTCCTGAATAGGAATCCAATCGTTTCTGTACCAAGCCAATTCGCCGAAATTCCTGGTTAGATGCCTGAGAGTGTCAATAACATCTTTGTAGCGCCCCAATTCGATCAAGCAATCGATTTCGTCGAGGCCGCTGATGAGAAATACCGGTTCGTTGGGTGAAGCCAACCGCAAGCCGCTCAGCGTGCTGACCGCTTTCGTCGTGTCGCCAAGTCGGTGATGAACCCTTCCTAGTTCAAGGTTGCACTGGCGGCGAATTTGAATTGGAGTCTTCGAGATCTCCAAAACTTTTTGAAAACTCTCCTTCGCTTTTTCGAGGTGCTCCAGCTTCGTCGGCTCTGGAACCCTCTCCGAAATTCGCATATGACTTCGCCCATAGGCTAACTCGGCCATCGGACGATAAAACGAATCCTCAGGGACTTGCTCAACGAGTTTCGTCGCTGCCTCATACTCGCCCGCAACATGCAATGCCTGCATTTCCTTGACGACGGTTCGATCGCCTTCGTCCAAGGTGCTTTTGGGTAGATTCCTCCACACGGCAATACGATGCAGAGCTGAATCAGGATCGTGGTTTTCAAATGACAAATCGATATCGATCAGCCTCTCAATCGAATCGGCCCGTCCTTGGGGCCATCGCTCGGCAGCGATCTCCAAAGATGGTTCTGCTTCATCCCAACGGAATAGATCAAACAACGCCATTCCAAGGAAGTAGTTTCCTTGCCCCTCGTAGCCCTCAGGAAAGGAAATACTACGACTGCGCATCAAATGCTTAACGGCTTTCTCGTTCAGATCCGTAGCGAACTGGCGTTGGGCCGACTTTTCCGCATTCTTGCGTTCGTGGGCTCCCAGCAGGAACTCTCGCTTGGAAATGTCTCCGCGTTTTGAAACCCTTTCAGGTTCGAGACTCCTTGCGATCTTGGCAGACAAATCGCTGTCCCCTTTTCGCAAATGCCGAAACGCCACTTCCAATTGAAGCGAGGGGTCGGGAGCTGCAGTTAAATAAATGTACGATCCAAGCACCGAGAACGATGCGACCACTAAGCCACCCACCACCGCGAGAAACAGATTGCGAGACAACCCCCTTCGCCGTCGCTGCCGTCGCTGTCGCTGGTGTCGCTGGTGTCGCTGCAGTCTAATCGCATCGACGCTTGAATTGACCCATTGGAAACGTGGCGCTTGCAAGCTAGCGTACCCCTAGTATCAATCTAGAAATGGCTGCCAACGGAGCTGCGCTGACGAGGTCTCTCCACAACGGGTCGAAAATCAATCGAACTACAAAGACAAAAATCCACATCAATAGTATGCGATCCCCCGCAAATCTCATCCATTGACAAGCACTTCCGCGATTCGAGGCTCGAACGGTTCCACCTTGGACGGGTGTTCCTGGATGATCCTCCTGCGTTGCTATCGACAATTCGGATCGCTCACCCGATTTACTATCCATTCCTAGTTTCATTTCCACAGAACCTAAGTACGGAATACCATTTGAACTCAGCCAGCTAACAATTCTTGATTCCAATTCTGACATTGCACTCACATCGCCGCTGGACGCAGTGGATTCTTTGGTACGTTTCCAAGCTAAACGGACGATTCTTTGAATTGGCGACATCCAATAAATGACTAAGAACCAAACGAGCAGACACAAGACACATAATGCCATGTAGCGCCCAAGAGTGATGGCGTGAGCTATTGGGACGATTTGTGGCGATCCAGTAAACGATAGAAATCCGCGTGCATGTGCTTTCAGTCGCTCCAGTGTCAATTGGGTGGACTCAACTCGTTCGCCGCTCGCATCGACCATCTTGTTGAGCTGATCGCGAAGCTCACCTTGCGCATCGCGCGGGTTTCGAAACGAGAATGATGCCACTCGAAATGGACCGTTCGCAGATGGTTGTCGCAAGTTTACGTCGGTGTTCTCGCCGGCCAACCCATAGGACTGCCGGTCGCGTTCGTCGTCTAGTTCCAAGCGTTTCAGGCTATGCTTGTGCGATTCGAGAATCCACTTTGCAGTGCGTAATTCGCTCGCAATTCGGGAGAGTTCCGCAGATTCAGCGTTGGGTGTAGTCAACCGATCCAAACACGCCTCGATCTCCTCGACAGGCACGCGATGAACGATCCTAACTCCAATGCGGACCGAAATCAGTTCCGAATGCGTGTTGAAGTTCTGATCGGATTCGACTTGCTTGAGCGAGGAAATCGTGAACGACGGACTGGCACTTTTGGTTGCCTCACCTCCGTTCAACATGAGTCGCTCCAACAAGGGGAGGCGGTGTTGTGAAATCGCCAAATTAGTGGTCAGTTCATATTCCACTCGCTGAATCGGCAGTAAGTTGGACAACCATAGGCAAAGTCCCATGGTTGCGATCACGCTGACCCACAAAACGTTTTCCGATTTATCGCGTTGCTTGACTGACATCGCAGGAGAATAGTTTTTCAATTCGTTTTTCGATTCTTTTCCCAACGACCACTCTTCAGGAACTCTAACATTCCACAAAGACTTTTTCGGCCAGAGAACGAAAGAATCTGAATCATTCGTCAGGTCAACTGTAACGGAAAATTGTTCGCAATCCGCAAACTCCACCTAATCTGCACAGCTCCTCGCGACCGATAGTCCTCTTTGCGTCAAGCAACTTGGTTTTCCCGGCTACACGCACTTTCACGTTTTGCTTGCATTGCAAGAACCTGCCATGTCCAAAATACGAATGCTATCAATTGTCGCTGCTACTTACTTTGTCACCTTGGCCAACGGCTGCAGTATCTGCTGTACGCCTTACCTTGACGACTATGTCGCATTCGGTAGCAAGCATCCGCGGATGGACATGAAGAACGGTCGAGTTGGATCCGTTTTTAGCGATCCACAGTTAATTGGCACAACCGCACATCCAGGAGCGAATCGACTGCCCGATGGATCGGCGATAGAACTTGGCTCTGAAATCCAAATAGAACCTGCTGGCTTCGTTTGGGATGAATCCAGTGACTCAGACTCAGTCCAGTGACTCAATGAAGGCTATGACACTCTTGGCCATCAGCCGTGTGTCCTTACCAAACAAGGCATTGAAGTCGGCAACACGTTGAGCGGTGTCATATTTCATAAACGGCGGCATACTGGCGACCCGGTTGAGATATTGTCCAAATTGAGCCGCACGCCGTTGTGATAAATATGCAGTCAGTGCCCATGAACCACAGTAGGCATGCAGGGCGTCTCGATCGAACGCGGAATCGTTGCGAATGAGGCTGTCAATCAATCGATACATCCCTTCCGGATTCTTGGTCAATGTTTTCCAATCATCCCGTCGCGATTCGGGCCAATACGATCCGCCTTCCCGAGATTGCAATCCAGAAAGTTTCGAGGATTCAAACATCGTCGCGAACCCCTCGGCTACCCAAAGCGGAGTGCCTGCCAAGCGTTGATGCAACCCAGCGTTGAATGCAAGCTGATGTGTTGCCTCGTGGCAGATGGTCTCCAGCGTATCTTGATCAATGCCGTGCGGCGACTCGTAAAGAACAATGCGATTGCTCTTCTGAGAATAGTACCCTACGCAATTCGCAGGAAGCGTTGAGCCATCCGCCGCCGCATAGTGCAGGAATTCCCGATGCGATTCAAGAACGATGGCTACCAAAGGGAACTCAATCTCGCGCAAGGCCAGCCCGTGCGTCTTGCAGTACAGTCTAAACGAATGGAACAAGCTTCGAAATCGTTGCGACCATGCGTGAATATGATGGGAGTTGGCGATAACCAGATACGGAGCCTCAAATTTAATTGCATAGCGTCGCCCAAACTCGTTGTAGAGTTCTTGCGCCATCTCGTTTCGCTCCATGGATTCGAAACGGTCGCTGAGAATCCTCTGCCGAACAATGCGTGCGTTGGGCAGGAATTGAATGGATCCATCGCGACGCATCAAAAGTGTTTTGTCCGAGAACAACCCAATTGGGACGCCATACTCTGTGTAGTCATGCATTTCCACCGCAAGGATCGGCGGGCGTCTATCCGACGAGTCCATGGTTCGTTCGGGGCGAGCCGAAGCATCCTTCGGATCTGTAATCCGTTCCAAATGCTCCATGGGGCTCGAATGAATATCATTCGTGGGGCGTGCAGAATCGATCGCTCCGGTGCTGATCAGACGACCGCCCGGCGATTCCGAGCTTGCAGCTTGTTCGGCGACAATTCCATTTGGGCTTGATTCGATCGTCTGGGCATGCTGGATGCATCCTGCCACACAAGCTAGCCCAGTGGCGGATGCGGTAAGAGCTAATGCAGCTCCGCGGTTGTCGCGCAATGCAACCAACCCAGCATGGCGAAGTATGAGTATCGCGCTGTGCACAAGTGAGTGCATGGGCACTGGCACCAACCGGCTTAGTATTGCATTGACAAATGCGTCCATGCGCAAGCCTAGGTTTGGATTGACCACGCAGAGTGTAGGAATTGGGAAATCTGGGAGGCTCGGTCCATTGTTCTTGATTAGGCTGAAACAATTTTGCCGATTGTGATGGTACAGGAGGCCATCTCCCCCTCTTGGGAATGCAAGCTTTTGTCATTTGTGCCACCAACCAGCGTGATTTCGCATGAAGAACACTGTTCGCCTGTGCATCGTCTTGCACAATCATCAGCCCATCGGCAACTTCGATGGTGTCATCGAAAAAGCCTACCAGGACAGTTACCGACCTTTTCTGGATGTATTCGAACCCTATTCCTACCTGAAGATTGCCTTGCACACTTCGGGGCCCTTGATGCTATGGCTCGCCGAAAATCATCCTGAGTACTTGGATCGCGTGCGATCTCTCGTGGCAGCTGGCAGAATCGAAATTGTCGGCGGTCCATTCTATGAACCAATCTTGACGATGTTGCCTAGCCGAGATCGCATTGGCCAGATCACTAAATATACGCGCTGGCTTCAAAGCCGATTTGGAGCTGCCGTGACAGGCATGTGGATGCCTGAACGTGTTTGGGAAAGCCAATTGACCCGCGACATTGTTCCCGCCGGAATGCAATACACCATCCTGGACGACTACCACTTTCGCGCAGCAGGATGGACGGATTCTCAGTTAACCAACTACTTCCTCACCGAGGACGATGGGCATGTTCTGAGAGTCTTTCCTGGTAGCGAACGGCTTCGATACTTGTTGCCATTCGCGCCGGCAGCTGACACGATCGCTTATTGTAGGAGTGTCTCCGAAACGTCTCCGGGCTCAGTACTTCTTTTTGGCGATGACGGTGAAAAATTCGGAACATGGCCAAACACCCACGAACACGTCTACCAACAAGGCTGGTTGCGTCAATTCTTTGACTTGTTGACGGAGACTCGGGATTGGCTCTCAACGTCGACTCCCTCGGAGGTCATTACCGAAACTCCTCCCGTAGGCTCTGTGTATTTACCCGATTGCTCCTATCGAGAGATGACGGAGTGGGCTCTCCCAGTTGATCGTCACTACGAATACGATGCTGCTGTCCATGAATTCGAAAGCGATGCGCGCTGGCCTCAGATCAAGCAATTCGTTCGAGGGGGATTCTGGCGCAATTTCCGCATTCGATATTCCGAAGCCAACGAAATGTACTGCCGAATGCTCGACGTAAGCCGACGGCTGGAGTTCGCCCGCCGCGGCAACGGAGACAAGACCTTGCTTCCACAAGCTGAAGATCATCTTTATCGTGGACAGTGCAACTGCCCCTATTGGCACGGTGCCTTTGGCGGAATCTATCTACCGCATCTTCGCAACGCTACCTATCGCGAGCTGATCGCAGCCGACAACCTGATCGAACGCGCCAGCGGTCGGCACGGTGAATGGGTGGACGTAACGACCGAGGACTACAACAAAGATCTTTTCCCAGAAATCCGGCTGGCCAACGATCAATTGATAAGCTACATCGCCCCTGCCTTGGGTGGCATGATGTACGAGCTAGATGTTCGAGGCGTCGAACACAATCTGTTGGCAACGATGCAGCGTCGTCCGGAACAATACCACTCCAAAGTTCGATCGGGCAGCAGCCATGGATCCAGTGAAACGGCCAGCATCCACGACCGCGTCGTGTTCAAACAACAGGGTCTTGAAAAGAAACTCCAATACGATTCGACTCCTCGCAAATCCCTCGTCGATCACTTCTTTGACTTGGACGCGACAGCGGAAGAAGTACAGCGAGGAACGGCTTTAGAGCGGGGTGATTTCGTTCAATTGCCCTTCGACGCAAAACTGCGTCGTGGCTCTGGTAAAATCCAAGTGCAGTTGCGCCGCGAAGGAAACGCATGGGGCGTCCCACTAACCATCACCAAAGGAGTGACGCTTTTCTCGGGTAGCCATGCTCTCGAAATCAGCTATCTCATCGAAGGGTTGCCGCCCGGACGTCCCTTCCGCTTTGGAGTCGAATTTAATTTCGCGGGCATGCCATCCGGGGCCGACGATCGGTTCTTTTACGATGCCAGATGTGAACGCATGGGACAACTGGGCACGGTCCTCAATATCGAGTCCACCGACTATCTAGGACTTATCGACAAGTGGCTCGGAGTGAACGTCCAATTGACCACCAATCGTCCAACCAGCCTGTGGGCGTTTCCGATTGAAACGGTCAGTCAAAGCGAAGGTGGCTTTGAGCTAGTCCACCAATCGGTATGTGTCATGCCGAACTGGTGTGTTCAAGGCGATACCGATGGCCGATGGTCTGTAGCGATGGACCTGATTGTGACTTGTGAGCACGAGCCAAATTCGAGAAGCAGTAAATTATTGCTTGCTCAGGCGTAAACAGACTCCATGGTTTAATCGAACCGGTCGATGAATGTCCTGTGATCCAGGCTGTACTTGTGTACTCGAGTGTACATGAAGCGGAAGGGCGCGAGCCCTCCGGTTTCGCGGCGTTTTTCCGACACTAAC
>JBEBHM010000260.1:0-10584 GCA_040080875.1 Pirellula sp. | reverse complement strand
GTCTCTGGGTAACGCCAACCCTCGTGGCAGATAACGACTCCAAAGGTAAGTTCGCCGCAATGGAAAAGATGTCGCCCGAACCCTGGAACATAGATCGAGTCTTCCGACGGGTCCAGCTGCACTTTGTCCTGAAAACCTGCAAGTGTGCCGTCTGAGTTCGTCACGCGGGCTGTGATCAATGGCCGATCGTTGTCCAGCCTTTCAGTGCCGAGAATCACGCTGATTCCCAACTCCGCTGCCAGGGCATCAATGATCGACCAAGCCCCATTCAACCACTCTTGATCTGGTATCTCTGCAGTCCTGATTCGATAGCCAGGCAGGAAACATTCAGGAAAGCAAATTAGGGCAGCAGCACCACGGGCCGCCGTCTTCATTGTTTCGACAACGATTTCGAGCGACTCTTGACGGTTCAACGGTATGCGAGAGTTGGCGAGGGCGACTCGAATCGTGGCCATGATCTGTCTTCTTAAAAAAGTACGAATTCGAATAACATTAAACAACACTAGGCTGTTGGCGTAGTATGCTCCAGGAGCGGCACGGCATCCCAAAGGGTGATTAAGAGTTGAAGAGTCTCGTAATTTGCTTACGGTATTTTGGCTACTTGGAGTCCCTTAGCGCGAATAGCTTGCCTGCCCACTTCACAAAGTGTGGAATGTTCGGCAGGTCGGTGTGGCCGCCGTCATGTTGACGCCATGCCAGTTCGCCTTCAAGCAAGTCTGTGTTAACCGGCGGCATCTTCTCTGTGTTGTAGTCGTCGCTGCGTCCTAGACCTCGCGCTCCGAGTAATCGAAAGGCGGGTTGCGCAGCGATCGCGGCCATGAAACTGCCCTGTTGATCCAGCCACAAGGCGTCACCCTTGTCCGGGATGCCGTAGCTGATGAACGTCATTCTCGGTGCACACAACGCGATTAGCATGTGAGCGTCAACAGGCAAGTCGTTGGCGTTCTTTGAACCGAAAGACGATTCAGCGGTTCCGTACTTCAGGAAGTTGCCGGCCATCCAATGGTATTCGCCGGAGCCAGTCAAGTTCTCTACTGCTTCGCCAAAGTTGCGGCGATAGAGGCTCGCACCACCTTCGCCTGACGAACCAACCAAGACCGTCGCGAAACGTTGGTCGAAAGCCATCGTGACGAGAGCTGCTTTGCCATACCGAGAGACACCTTCGATTCCAACTCTCTTCGCATGGATGGCTGCATCGGTTTCGAGATAGTCAAGCCCGCGCGATGCACCCCAAGCCCATGCTCGCAGCGAACCCCATTGATCGGGTCTACGAGGCTGGCCCTTGTTTGTGAGCCCAATAATTCCGCGAGTCAAACCGCCTCCGGTCTGGCCCGCTTTTCGGGGAGGTCCAAAGCGATTTTGCTGTTCGCCACCCGAATCATCTTGAATGCTGCCGGGACTGATTGTTGCGTAACCCCAACCAGATTCGACCAGTTGTTGAGTTGCTGGCGGCGGGCTTCCTGGGCGATTTCCACCTCCAAAACGCCCTCCAAAGTCGATGTCTCCCCCGTCTGCACCGAACAGAGTGAATCCGAACATCATCAGCATTGGCACCGGACCATTCGTGTTCTTTGGCACTACGACTGCCATCATGATGTCGACTTCGATATCTGGACAGCCCGAATTGTCAACGTGGCCAGCCAACCGTTTTTCAATGACATCGGTTTCGCCAATTTTCTTTTCGACAGTCTTTAGCAATTCCCATTTCACTTTCGGCACATTGTCTGGAATTCGCCCAAGCACTTCGCGTTCAAAGTCTTCCACAATTTCTGGACGCCGTTGCTTCCACCATTGGTCAACCGTCGTAACCTTTTCACCATTCTTCAGAGTCATCAATTCAGGCAGGTTCGGATACGGATTCGCTTTCGACTCGTCGGTGTTCGCCGCGTTCGGATTTTTTGAATCTCCACTCGGTCCCGGTCGAAGCTTCGCAATGCCAAGCTGCTTCTGCATCTCGCGGTGATCATCCTGAGTCGAGAAGGTGACGATATTGGCAGCGGCCTGCGTTTCAATACTAGGCGTTGCCTCTTGTGCGACACAGAAGGGGGCCTGCCCAAGTGGTCCATGGGTTACCATCAGCAGAAGTACGCAGTAAACGATGGTGGGAGGATTCATTTTGAGCTTTCGTGTGACAAAATTGAGAGGCTGGATTTGCATACTGAATCGATAATATCAACTTTCGTACGAAGCCGCGTGATCGTCCGCGTGAAATAGCTCGTGTTGCACGACTAAGATTAGCACAGATGGCAAGGCCGGTGCACCGATGGAAAACCGAAGAGTTGGAAACGGGTCAGGTCAGGGGCAGGTCTCCAGCACCTTAAAAAGCTTGTCTGGAGTTGTCAGTGGAGTAGTTAAGATTCACCTGAACGACACTTTGAAAAAAATCGATCCCCAGCAATTGAACTAAGAATACGGGGACACTGGGTAACGCATTACCATCGTAGTCTTTATATCCGTAAGTGCCCTTTGGGAACTGATAATCGTACCGTACCCAGCCGCCATATTCACGAATCGCCTGAACCGCTTGCTTTTGCGCCTTGGTACGTTGGATTGCTCGACTTAAGAACTTTGTCGGGCACCCTCAGTAGGATAGAAAATCATTCCATGTTCATTACTCAGCACGCAAGATCTTGTCCATTTTTCGTCCCTTGGCTAACTCGTCCACTAGCTTGTCCAAGTATCTAGCCTGTTGCGTCAATCGATTCTCAATCTCTTCCACTCGATAACCGCAAATCACGCCGGTGATCAGGTGTGCGTTCGGGTTCAATTTGGCATGCGCAAAGAATTGCTCGAAAGTCACTTTGTCGTCAATGAGCTTCCGCAATTTATTCTCTTTGTAGCCGGTTAGCCACTCGATTACTTGATGCAGTTCTTCTTTAGTTCGACCCTTTTTTTCTACTTTCGCAAGATAGTGTGGGTATACCGAACTGAATGTCATTTTCGCAATTCGTTCATCGTGATTGCTTGTGCTCTTCATGTTTTGTTACTCTTTATCTGTACGCCAAACTACAATCGCGAACTCGATTTGCCGATTGGTGTGCGTTAGTTCCAATCGCTCTTGGGGCTGTAGACGAGGAGCCTGCATTTTATGGCTGGCTTACTCCTGAGTTCGTTTGCTCAAGCGATTTCCCCAACGCCAGTGCAAAAATCGCGGGCTGTCTCAGTCCCAACGCAACCCACATGATAACGCCGATGATGATCGGGAAAAACCAGGGATCGCCGACTCGCAAGTGCGTCCAGACCGCTCCGCCGAGATAGCCCGTCACCAAAATCGCGCCGATGAAGGACGTTCGCGGAATCAGAAACAGGATCGCGACGGCCATCTCGATGACGCCGAGCGTGAAAGAGAGATTGGCGGTGATGCCCAGCTTGTCGAACATTTCTTGCTTGCCAGGAAAGTCGATGAATTTCGGGACTCCGCTGGCTACGATCAGGAAGAAACCGACCAATCCGGTCAGCACCCAGCCGGTGATACGTTGTGTTTTCGAGGGCATGTTGTTCTCCATTAGTTTCTTGTTGAAGGTCTTTGTGGGCGAGTCGCTCCGCGACTCGGCGGCGGCGAGTTGCGGAACTACTCGCCCACATCTGCCTAGAATCGGCGTTACTTCACTCGCTGGTAATAAGCTTTCATAAAAGGAACCCAATTGCCGTCTGGGTCGAGGTACTGTGACGACAGAGTCCGGTGGTCGTCGCCGAGGAACTCGATGATGTCTTGATATTTGGCCATCGTTCCGTCGTCCGCGAAGCTCGGACCTTCGGAGTCGAGTGTCAGCACTTTATCGTCGGCGTCGAGTGTCCCGCTGTACGGCCACTGGTGCGTCATACATCCCGCAATGAACGACCCGACGAACTGTTTCAACTGAGGATTGTAGCCCAGTATCATGATTGACCGACTGGTTCCTCCGCTTGGCAGCTCACCTTCTCCCTCGCCAATCGTCCAAAGGCCGTCAAGCGATCGGACCGTTTCCCTGCCGGTGTTCTTCATGGGAGGTTGATCCGGTCCCATGTTGCACTCGCCCTCGAAGGTCCAATCGCCAACGAGCCTGTGAAGCCACTGATGTTCCTTTTGCTGTTTTGGAATTTGCATTGCAGTCTCCTGAATTGAGAAGAGGTTGTGAAAACATGTTGTTGGTTGCTATCCCTGATTCGGCCCTGGCACCATCACCATCCAGCCGACACCGAACTTGTCGGTGACCATGCCGTAGCATTGCGACCAGAACGTCTTGATCAGAGGCATGTCGATCTTGCCGCCATCTGCCAGAGCGTTGAACACTCGGTTGGCATCCGCTTCCGTCGCGACGCTCAGCGCGAGTCGGAATCCATCGAATCGCGAATTGGCGTCGCAGCCATCCGAGGCCATGATCGTCGTGCCGCCGACTTGAAAGCTGCAGTGCATGACCTTGTTCTCGAACCCCGGCGCGAGCATTCCCGGTGGCGTTGGCTCCGGGCTTTGATTGAATCGCATGACCATGACGACCTTGGCATGGAGCGCCGTCTTGTAGAACTCCAGCGCCTCTTCGCAACGACCGCCGAAGAACAGATACGACTGCGCGGTCGCCTTCTCCATCGACAATGCCGCTTCGAGGTTGGCTTCCTTCTCTCGCAGTTCGGAAGTGAACTCCTCGCCGAAATCATCTGCTTCGAATATTGGGCGAACTTCGATCTCGGACGCTTCTGGCATCGGGTTCGGACACTTCTTCAGCCATTCGATGGCCTCTTCCATCGACTTCACTTCCCATAGCCAGTACCCAGCGACAAGTTCCTTTGTCTCCGCATACGGCCCGTTGATCACGGTTCGGTCCTTGCCCGAAAAACGAACTCGAACGGCCTTCGACGTCGGATGCAACCCAGCTCCGTCTTTCATGATTCCGGCTTCGAACAGCTGTGCGTTGTATTGCCCCATGTCGGCGAGCAATTGCTGACTCGGCATGAGTCCAGCTTCGGATGACGGACTCGCTTTGACAAACACGACGACTTTCATGGGGCAACTCCTGTACGTTAAGGGTCTTGTGGCGGCGAAAGGTTGAGGGATGAGGGATGAGGGATGAGGGATGAGGGATGAGGGATGAGGGATGAGGGATGAGGGATGAGGGTTGAGGGTTGAGGAATGAGGGATGAGGGTTCAGGAATTGAGCTCAACGCGTAGTGACGACGCAGTGTAAAAGCGTGGTGACGGCGCAACCTAAAAGAGCAAGTTATACCACTCGACGATCCGTCGCAATTGGTGCGGGCGGCGGTCAGGGACTTAAGTGAACGCATGCCCGTTGCACAATTAAGATTTCGAGCAACGTTTGAGTCGCCATCGCAGTTGAATCGTAGGGCTTACCGCTTGAACTTGGCTTTGAGCACTTTCTCTATTTCGTTCCATTCATTGGATACGGCAACCAAGTTGCTGTACGTTTAATCTCCACAACGGAATAAAGAACGGAACAACTGGCATCAAAAGGCAAGAACAAAAGCCGAGGAACCAGATGCGATAGATCACTGCCGCCGAACAACTTCGGCATGCGATGACGAGAAGGAACGTGACCAAAAGCAGGATACTGCCTCGGACAATCACACTGGCCAGTTCTATGGTCCAAATCCAATGAGTCATGGCATAAGTCTCCCGCTTTCGCGCGATGAATCGCTTTTCTAGCTTGTGATTCCTTAGTCAGTGAGGTCTCCTGCGGACTCGTCCATGAGTGCCGCGAGCGCGTCGCCTGGCACTGCAGTTCGTCCCAATTCGGCCACGCGATCAAAGAATTAAGTGATTCAGATGATGAGTCGCCTCCCTTCGCGACGAATTACTACGCGGGTTTGACTGTCGCACCACAAATGCGAATGGTCTCCTTCGTTTGGCACAACAATTGCTCAAGTGATGTAGCGTCTGTTCCGTTGTTGGTTTGTTCCATACTGACACGTTATTCACGAAGAAGGGGGGCTGCGATGTCGCAGTCATTGTTGGACTTTATCAAACACGCGCGTCAGAAAGGTATGGATCACGCCACCATTCGCGTGTTGTTAATGTCAGCTGGTTGGCGTGAGCGCGACATTGCAAATGAATTCGCACAGGAAGGACTGGATTTGCCGGTACCGGTTCCTCCCGCCACAGGTGGAGCAAAAGAAGCGTTTCAGTATCTTGTCGCTTTTTTCACTCTAAGCTTTGTGGTCGTGAATTTTATTTTTTTGTCGTTTCAATTCATCGACAAATTCTATCCAGATCCGTCCTATCTCGCTTACAGTTCATTCACGGATGAGTCCGTTCGATGGTCGATTTCCGCGTTGTTGATCGCGTTTCCAATCTACCTCATCTTTGTGTATTGGATTGATGGCGAAATGATCCGAAATCCCGAAAGAAGTAAGAGTCCCGTGCGACGATGGCTGACGTATGTTGCTCTGTTTGGTACCGCAGTAACTCTCACAGTGGATGCAATCATGCTCGTGTATGGTTTTCTGCAGGGAGATCTGACGACCCGATTTTTGTTGCAGGTGTTTGTCGTGATGGCGGTCTCGCTGATTGTGTTTTGCTATTATCTATTTTCTTTACGAATCCCTGAAGAGACTCTTGGACGAGAATTGCGGAAGCTGGATCGGTCTTTTGGGTTTCTATCGCTGATGCTTGTCGGCATTGCAGTTGTCGTTGGATTTTCGATGGTTAAATCGCCTTTTGAAGCGAGACAAAGGCGATTGGACGCCAAACGTTTAACAGACTTACGCGAAATTCATCAAGCCATCGAACGGATGGTGCTCAAGGATGCTTATCAATCACGGGAACAGATTCAACCTTTGCCTAAAGATCTCCACGAGGTTGCCGAGTTTGTATCATCGGACGAGTATCGTCGCAAACTAAGTATCATTGATCCCGTTCATGGGACCGAGTATCGATACGTTGTCACGGGGAATTCGACTTTCGAACTGTGGGCTGAGTTCGCATTCGAGGAACAGTCCGAATACAATTGGAGGCATCCTCCAGGGCTCATCTGCTTCCAGCTCGACATAGGTAAAGACTTGTCTCGATCGGGCTCCGTGGTGGGACAAGCCCGGGCGCCATAGAAGCGTTGCACTATTGCTTGATTCGCGGATGCGAGATACACAGAACGTATTTCAATCAATCTACGAGAGCGGATTGGTACTGCCGGTTCGTTTCCCATAGAGACTGGTGCTGATGTCGCGTTGGGTAAAACCAATCTCCCAAATTTCACTCCCACATTAGGCTTCGACTTGAAAACGCGCGGCTCCACTGCCCTGCCAGACACGTTAGATGGAAAGAGAATTTCATCGGCGGTCGGATGTGATGGTCTCGGAATAGGCGAGCTGGCCCGATCGTCCTTCGAAATACTGAAGTATCACTTGAGGGTGCGGGTATGCAACCAGGCGACGACCGCCTTGCTTTTCGGGCATATTAAAAACGTTGTTGATCTGCACCACACAGTAGTACGGGTAACATCGCTCGAGACGTGGAATGTCTGGCAGGATGTAGCTGGACCATCGTATGTCGCAAGTGCGTGGCCCCGATGGATACCGACCCGTGATAGGTCGATCTCCCTCATCAAGTTTTGGGACGTGGTTGACCGAATTGTGCGGCCCACAACAAAACTCCCAAACGCGATCCGTCACCCTAATTGCGAAACTATTGTGTAGGTCGCCGGTCATGACCATGACCGGCTTGCCAAGCCCATCCCAGAACTGAACCAGCTTTTCTCGTTCGTCCAAAAAGGCAACCCAAGACTCCTCTTTGTTTTTCTCATCGAATTCGAACCCGCCTGCTCCGTTATGCGGAACCATCATCGGCACGCTGGATACGACAAAAAAGAACTCGGCGTCGCTCTGCCGCATCGACTCCATCAGCCATTCTCGTTGCGAGTCCCCCAACATCGTCAGGCCCGGTTTGGCCGGTTGCCGAATATCGTGCATTTGACGATGGCTGCGCGTATCCAAAAGATAGTATTCGCAATTCGCGACACGAAACTTGCCATAGTTTCGTCGACCGATCGAGTAGTTAGCGGCACCCGTTTTGACTGCGGAAGTATGCAGCTGCAAAGTATGCTTGTCGACCACTCGCAGGATGTCATAGACCCGCGAATTGGCATCCCCACTGTCATCGTCGAGACGAATGTCGTTGACTCCAGCGGTTGCGGTTCCCCAATGCACGTGTAAATTCGACATGCTCCGAAGATTCAGCTGTTCGAAATCCGCTTCGGAATCAACCAACCGATCACTGCCTGCAATCAGCTGCGCAATCCCATGGTGAATCGGACTGGAATGGGCGGCCGGATTCGCCCACCCTAAGTAATCATGCCAAGCCTGCGTTCCGATGTCGCGAAAGACCGTGCGTCGATGCCGATGTCCGGCAGTACCTGTACCCCAAATGTCGTTGACCAGTTCATGGTCATCAAACGTAAAATAGTTCGGTACATTTCGATGCCATTGGCTCAGCGGTATTCCACGCGATAGATACAGTCGGTAGTTTTCCCAAACTCCGGCGATGGTCGGCATCGTCTTTAAGACTCTTGGGGCCTGCTCGAGCGTGAGGCTATTCGCTGTGCACCAAGCTTGGGGGCTTGTCTCTCGCATCTCCTCGTAGAGCCAGTCGCCGTTCATGATTGCAAAGTCGACATCGTTTGCAATTCTCTCATTCATGGTTCGATAGAGCGGCAATGAGTGGCCAATCCCGTGCTCTGGGTTTTGGTTGGCACAACTCCCGATCTCAAAGCGAATGTTAAACAATCCTTTAGGGTTGTATTGAGGGTTCCGAAGCCTTATCGGATCGGGAAATGTTTTGAAGGTCCCAGCGTTACCCTGCCTCAGGCCGCCGACGTATACTTCGTAGTAGTAGCGAGTATCGCTTTCGAGAGCCCTGAGCTGTGCAATGCCGGTACAATCGCGGTCCCATTTTGTTGCAGCGGACGTGACGGAGTGTTCGTATTTGCCGGGGATCGTCCCGTACCGAACTTCGAACGCTGTCGGGTGCGAAGTTCGAGCCCACACGGCGATCGAGTCGGCCGTGAGCTGGCCAATCATCGGACCGTGCGTCATGGTGATCGGATCGCCAGCATGCAGCGAAATGGGCCAGCACATGACGCAGAGCGCCAAGATTCGAATGGCAATCGACGGTTTCATAGGACACATTTCCAATCTGCGGCTAGTGGTTTGAAATGGGACGTGATTGATTTGAGAATGATCGCACCGATGTCGATGGATGATTGGATAGATCGCTTTGATTGGATTGATCCACGATTCGGAGAATCGTGCGACTGTTGCACAATTCTCCGAATTGTTTGATCACCTGCATTGTTTGTGATCACTTGCTGCGCCATATGATTTCACACTTAGTCGAGGTACCTGTCGTGCAGCGTTTGCAGTCGCGAGACGATTTCAGGGTGGCTGGCGGACATGTTGGCCTTTTCAGTGGGATCCGTTTTTAGGTTGACCAGAAAGTTCGATACCCTTTGTGATTGCTGGCCATCGGTCGTGTCGCGAGTGTTTCCTAGCAGCTTCCAGTCGCCGTCCCTCACCGCCCATTCAGCATCACGGCCGGTTCCAACTTGCCAGTGCAGCGGATGGTTCACATGTGGGCTTGGTGACCGCCCATCGCGAATCACGGCAACGAGACTACGACCATCGATCGCCACATTGGGCGTTCTCACACCAGAGAGTTCCGCGAGCGTAGGCAGCCAATCGCAGGCGTGAGAAACTTGATCGCGGACTTCGTTCTGCGGAATATGGCCGGGCCATGAGATGATGGCGGGAAGTCGAATACCCCCTTCGAACAAACTGAATTTCGCGCCACGATACGTACCCGAGCTGCCGCCGCCGTAGTGCGCGCGTTCTTCGGTCGAATGTCCATTGTCGCTTTGGAAAACGACGATCGTCCGTTCGCGTAGCCCGAGCGAATCGATGCTCTGCAACAGTTTCCCGATCCGCTCGTCTTGTGCGGCGAGGAAGGCCGCATAGAGCCGTCGCGGGTGCGGTAGATGCTTAAAGTGCTCAAGCCATTTCGCATCCCCCTGATACGGATAGTGCGGAGTATTGAGCGCGTAGTAAATAAAAAACGGCTTGTCGCGATTTTTCCCCATGAACTCTTCCGCTTCGCGAGCCATCAAGTCCGGAAAGAATTTGCCCTCCTCAAAGACTTCCTTGCCGTTTCTCCACAAGTCGTGGACGTTCGGCCCGCTCCAATAAAAGAAGTGCGAAAAGTTGTCGATGCAACCGCCCATGTGACCAAACGAGTGGTCGAAGCCCTGCGCTTGTGGAATTGTTTGAGGCGTGTAGCCCACGTGCCATTTGCCGAAATGGCCCGTCGCATAGCCAGCTTCGCGGAACATTTCGGCCTGGGTAATTTCTTGAGGTGGCAATGCGCCCGCTGCGCCAGCTTGTGATGCACAGTTGCTCGGAACGCCAGCACGAACTGGCCAACGCCCAGTCAACAATCCGGCTCGAGACGGAGAACAAACTGGAGCGGCGGAATAAAACTGTGTGAACCGTACACCTCTGGCTGCCAGCGAGTCCAAATTCGGAGTGTGCAAATCCTTGGCACCATAGCAGCCTAAATCGGTTGAGCCCTGATCGTCAGCCAATATGACGATCACATTGGGTGGCAAC
>JBEBHM010000981.1:0-2810 GCA_040080875.1 Pirellula sp. | reverse complement strand
CAGTCGCTTCAGCTGATCCTCGATTTCTTTCTTTTGCACTTCGGTCTTCGCTTCGCGCAGGGCCGTCTCAAGATTTTTGAGCTGTTCGTTGATATCTTTTTGTCGCCGAGCCAGCTCCTCGAGTCGGTTCATGATTTGGCGAGTCTCGCGCTGTGCAGTTGGCTCGGGCGAATCGGCTTGTTTCTCGCTCTCGTACCGATCCTGCTCGTCGTTGAGCTTGAGTTGTTCGATTTGATCTTGCCGATTGCGTTGGCTGGCGCTTCGCGATTGCGAATTGGACCTCTGTTGTCTTGATTGGACGATATTATGTTCTCGAGCTCTGAGCTTGAGCAGTCCCTCGTAGGCGGTACGCTCGCTCTGCAATGCATCTCGCAATGCCTTGAGGTCGGAATTGAGCGACGAGTCCTCCAATTTCTTAACGGCATCGGACATCGCGTCCTGAACCTTTACCAAATACTCCATCGACTTTTCGTCCTTGATCTTTTCCTTCAGCCCATCGCTTTTGTCGAGTGCATCTTGCTGTGCTTCAACCATGGTGCGGACGTCCTCCGCAAAGGACTTGCTCAGCGATTTGGGTTTTTCTCGGCGCAGGATATTCCACGTTGCAGTGACAATTTTCTTCTGCAGTTCACCCAGTTCCTCAGCTTGCTGCTCCCCCTCACTTTGTTGTTGTTGCTGCTGTTGCTGTTGCTGTTGCTGTTGGTTCATCGATTCTCCTTGTCGGAAAATCTCTTCGAACGGTCGCACTTCCGCGAAGAACATTTCGCCTTCGACTCGGCGGGCATTGCCATCGCGATCGAGGTCTTCGGCCCAAAAGAAATAGCTGAGCAATTGATCGGGTTGGGCATTGAGCGACTCGAGGTCCACCAGATGAGCCAATTCCACTTTGCCCATCTTGGACGGCTCATTGGTCAAAGCAAGCTCTTGAGGCTCTGCGTCCCCCATCAAAAGGACCAGCCCTGACTTTTGGATACCGAAGTCATCTTTGGCCGTGGCCTTGATCTGGACTTCTTGAAGAGGCGAGACCCGCAAGTCCGAGGCTCGCGCCAATTTCATTTCGGGTGGCTGATTCGGCAAAACCTTGGCCGACAATTCTTCATCGAACTTAGGTACGCGTTTTTCATTGTCCAATAAGCGAATCTTCCATCGCTTGGACTCGGACAAATCGAACTTGGCTTCGTAACGTAGCGGATCTTCGCTGGACGGCTTCAATGGGGTCACTTCCCCGGATTCCTCGACGAGTTCTGCAACTGCGAGGGGTTTGTTGACGAAGCAAATCCATGTCAACTTAGCTCCATCGGGAACGGTGACTCGGCGCGTGTTCTCGATCGTTTTCGTTTCGGAGTTCGAATAGGCGGGTGACTCGATCAATGCATCACTTCGCACCAACGCGGGGTATTCAAAGGTACGAATCTTGAACTGCTTGCTCGAACCAGTCAGATAATCAATGCGATACTCCTGGTCGATAAGTATGTTTCGCAGATAAGCGCCGTAGAGCGGATCTTTGAGGCTCCGCGCCATCGATTGACGGTTGGGTTCGCTTTCGCCGGCTTTCGACTCAAGCCAGACTTCGCGGGGCGCTTCGCTTGGAAAGCGAGCGGTCACCACAACGTCCGTCCCTTTTTCGACCTCCACGTCACCGGGTTCGACCACCAACGCGCTGGGTGCAGCGAAATTCAACAATGATACGATCGAGGGTTTCTCGGACCCTGCCTGCACGCTCAAACATCTTGCAACGGTCCAGCCAGCCAATCCCAACAACAAGAACTGGCATAGCCACGCGGCAACGATTCGACCGTCGGGTACGGTGCGCGACCAATCGTGTGATCGGGCATGTACGATGGTCTCGTCGACCAGGGATTTTTCGAAGAAGTTCGTTTCACGAATTTGGACCGAGGTAATAAGTCGCTCTTTGAGGTTCGGAAAGCTCTGCTCGACTTGGTTGGCTAACCACCGAGGGTTTCGGTAGAGCCATTGGCATACAACCGATCCTACAATCAGTGTCCCACCCATTATCCCAGCGCCCACATATATCCATTGCATAAAACCTAGCTCTGGCAACCCTTGCGCACTTGTGACCACCAAAGCCGCGATCGCCCACACGAGCCAAGCGATCGAAAGAAACCACGCCAGCCATACCCAACGGTAGCGACGTGCGACTCCAGCAATGAGGTAATTTACGTGTCGGTTCATGCGAGTTTGTTCCTTGCTATGCACAATAGTGACTCGACCCCAATGGCTCCGAGAACTCCGATGACTAACCAACGCCACCATCCCTGTTGAGCTTCCAGTTCGACGGCTCGCAACTGGCGCTGTGACGCTTCTTTATGCCCCACCGGTCGCTCATCTTTCATTCCAACACCGAGTCGTTCGAGCCGCTCAACATCGGCGACCGTCGTTAAGCTCTCTGATTCAGCAAGATTCACGGCAAAGCGAGTCTGGGCACCCTCTGAAAATTGACGATGGTAAATACCAGGTTGCTCCAACAAAACAGTACCGTGATTGAGATCCAGTTTTTTTCCGTCGGGATCCGTCAATTGGTCTTCCACTGAAATTGTAATCGAATCGCCGACATGATGGTTGTCCGATTCGTTGTTCTCAGGTGCCGCGAAACGAAACAGGCTGGCGATGATCGGGACAAATTTGCTCGACAGAGCGAGCTGACTTTGATTGGGCTGCCAACCTGAGCAAAATATCCATACGCGCCCCTTGCCAAGGCTTTGAGAGATCATTGCGGGAGCTCCGTCGTCGAATCTCGCCAAAATATCCCAGGCCTTTTCATCGTCGAGTTTGACGTTTCGGTGTTTCCA